>NZ_JTEV01000011.1 GCF_000786105.1 Bdellovibrio sp. ArHS | reverse complement strand
CTTCGGGATCTTTGGCGTTGAACCAAGTTCAAGAATGGAAGTTGGATCAAAAAATGCCTCGCACCTCAAAGCGTCCGATTGCCTCGGGAAAAATAAAACCGGCGGCGGCGGGTATTTTGGCGGTAAGCTTTTTGGTAGTCGGTTTGAATTTCCTCTTCACCCTCGAGCCGGTTGCGGGCTGGGTGGGTTTGATTTGTGTCGTATTATACAATGGCGTTTACACGATGTACTGGAAGCGCCGATGGGTTTACGCTGCTGTTCCTGGGGCAATCCCGGGGGCTTTGCCAGTGACAATTGGGTATGCCGTTGCGAATCCCGATATCTTCAACCCTGAATCTTTGTATTTGTTCTTGATCATGTTCTTGTGGCAAATGCCGCACTTTTGGGTTCTGGCAATTAAGTTCAAAGACGATTACGCCGCAGGCGGAGTTCCCACCTTGCCCGTGGCCTTAGGAATGGAAAAAACACTTTTCCAGATTGGGCTTTATACTTTTGTATATGTAGGCGTGGCTTTGGCAGCACCAATGTTCGTGCATGCCAGTTGGATGTTCATCCTTCTGACTTTTCCATTTTGCTTTAAGGTTCTTCAAGAATTCTATCGCTACTATAAATCCAACGGAACTGAACGTTGGTTGGCGTTTTTCATGTGGCTGAACGTTTCGATGCTGGTGTTTATCGTGATCCCGGTGATCGATAAGTGGAACTTTCTTTTCATTCATTCAAACTAAAAAGAAGCCTTCGCTAGAGGGCCTTTTCCATGACATCTTTGCCGTCGGATTTTAAGTCCCGACCTTGGTTCTTTTTTAAAGC
Organism: Bdellovibrio sp. ArHS; assembly: GCF_000786105.1. Classification (NCBI taxonomy): domain Bacteria; kingdom Pseudomonadati; phylum Bdellovibrionota; class Bdellovibrionia; order Bdellovibrionales; family Pseudobdellovibrionaceae; genus Bdellovibrio; species Bdellovibrio sp. ArHS. The sequence goes on along the minus strand of NZ_JTEV01000011.1, from coordinate 200,911 downwards.
CTATGTATTTTTGAACTCTGCAGGTGTATCGATTTGTTTAAAAGGGTGGGCCTTTGCAAATTCGGGAAGAGCCTTGCAGTTCTCGTTGATTTTCACCAAAGTTGGATATTTGGAGATATCGACTTTATAGCGTTGGCAAGTCAGAAGCTGAGGTATTAAGAATAGATCGGCCATTGTGATGGCGTCTCCGAAGCTGTATTTTCCTGAAAACTCTTGCAGGATTTTCTCTAGCGTTTCTAATCCCTGGTTTAGCCAATGCGCGGCCCATTCTTCTTTTTTCGCAAGATCATAACCATGGTGTTCTTCTAAATACTTCAATGTCTTCAGATTGCCCATGGGGTGCATGAAAGAGTTTATCACTTCGCAAACCTGACGGACGCGCGCTCGCAAATAGGCGTCTTGAGGGAAAAGGGCCGGCTCTGGGAAGATCTCGTTGATGTATTCCATGATGGCGAAGGATTCAGGGATGTATCGACCGTTGTGAAGTAATGTCGGCACTCCACCCAAAGGATTCATCTTAAGATAGTCCTCGGATCTTTGTTCTGACTTTAGAAGATTGACCGGCTTGTATTCATAGTCCAAGCCTTTCACGCTCAAGGCCAGACGAACACGGTAAGAGGTGGAGCTGCGAAAATAGTTGTAAAGTGTCATTGACGCCATATACTTACTCCTAGTGAGATTGTTTATTTCATTCCCGATTTTTAGATCAGTCAAAGGACTTTTCGGTGCCTAATAGATTTATCTTTTCACTGCGTTTTTCTACAAAAGTTTTTCTTAAGCTCGTAATGTTGGCCCTAGCCATGATTCTTTTCATGACTTTGTTTCGCATGAATTTGTATTTCCTTTCTGTCTTTCACGCGACGGCCGAAGTTGCATTTACCGAGGTGCTTCAGTCCTTTGTTGCCGGCATACGCTTCGATATTCTTATTTTTGGTTTTCTATTCATCCCGCTGTATTTTCTTTTGCTGATTCAGGCGGTGAGTGAAAGATGGCCTCGGGGTATGTTTGTTTTCTATAAAACTTATTTCACGGTGGTATGGTTTCTTATTTGCGCCATGAGCTTTGTCGACTTCTTCTATTTCGCCCGTTTTGGTCGGCGCATGCGTTTTGAAGAATACATGTCTTGGAGCCCGCAAGTTTTTTTGGAACAGGCTCAGGCCTTACAGCCGAATCAAACGTGGATCTTCCTTGTTATCACTGTGCTGCTCTTCAGCCTCGGATATATGTTGATTAAAAGTCTGAAGTTTGGAGAGTGGAAAGACGAATACTCTCCGCAGCGGGGAACAAATGTTGAAACAGTTCTGCGTCTAGTGCTTCCTTTGTTACTCATTGTTTTGGCCGCCCGCGGTACCGTGGAGCCCCATCATCTGGCATTGGAACATAGCGAAGTATCGTCGAATAAGGCTATAAACGAGATGGCTTTGAATGCTGTATGGTGTTTTGATAAATAATTGAAGTTGTGGGAGGATTTTCCCACTTCGTTTTCGAAGGTTTAGGAGGATTTTAGGATGAAAAAGTTAGCTCTTTCTCTGTTGGCTGTTGCAGGATTGATGTCCTCAAATGCTTTGGCAGATATTGATTATGGATTAGAAGTAGGCATTCGTAGTCAGTCTGGTGATGTGGATACAGGAGCTTCAACAAGCTCGCAAATGGGCTTTCAATTCGGCGCGACGGCCCACTTTCCATTGTCTGGTCCTTTGCATCTAAGAACAGGTCTTCTTTATACGCAAAGACCTTTGACGATTGATAGCACTCCTGAAAACAAAGTGACGATGAACTACTTGGATATTCCTGTGGCTCTTATGTATAAATTTGAAGAATATGCCGGAGTTTTCGCGGGTGTTTCTTTGGGTATGAACTTGGATAAAAATGCTGACGTTGGAACGGTGACCGGAGTGAAATCTCCTCTTGTGCCATTCTTGCTAGGTGCCAGCTTTAAATTTGCTCCCGACTTTGGGATCGCGTTGTATTATGAATCGGCAAGCGGCGATGTGGCTGATGGTCTGAAGGACTATCGTGCTGTTGGCGCAAACTTGCAGATCACTTTCGACTAAGGAATCATCGTGAAACTGGGTTCTCTAAAATCATCACTAAGTAAAGACGGCGAATTGTGTGTTGTCAGTCGAGATTTAAAAACGGCTGTGAAGGCAACGCACGTCGCACCAAGCTTGCGTGACGCTCTTGAAGCATGGAAAGACAAGGAAGCTTCTTTGCAGAAGCTGTATGTCGATCTGAACGAGGGAAAAGCGGAAAATGCTTTTCCTGTGAAAGAAAGCGATTTTCATTCTGCTCTTCCGCGCACTTGGCTTTTTGCTGATGGTTCGGCTTTCATTTATCATATTAAATTGGTTCGCATGGCTCGTAAGGCCGCTCTTCCCGAAACGTTAGAGACCGTGCCTTTAATGTATCAAGGAGAATGCGGACAGTTCCTGGCTCCCACGGAGGACATTCCGCAACGTGATTTTGCGCATGGGACTGACTTCGAAGGCGAAGTGGGAGTTATCACCGATTTTGTACCGATGGGTGTTACGCCCGACGAAGCTCTTAAGTATATTCGCCTCTTTGTCCTTATTAACGATGTTTCGTTGCGTGGTTTGATTCCAGAAGAGCTTGCTGGTGGATTCGGCTTCTTTCAAAGTAAACCGGCTTCCGCTTTGTCCCCTTTTGCGGTGACCGCAGATGAATTGGGCGAGGCTTATCAGGGTGGGCGTGTGCACCTTCCATTAAACGTCACATATAATGGTCAGTTTTTCGGTAAAGCGAATGCCGGGGCGATGCACTTTCATTTTGGTCAATTGATCGCACATGCGGCGAAGACACGTAACTTGGCGGCAGGTAGTGTGATTGGTAGTGGAACGGTCTCAAATGATGATCATACCAACGGCTCAAGCTGCTTGGCGGAAAAGCGCATGATCGAACAAATCGAAACCGGCGCCATCAAGACGCCGTTTATGAAAGCAGGCGACACCATAGAAATGCAGATGTCGAATGCTCAAGGTCAAAGTATCTTTGGTAAGATTTCACAAAAGGTGAAGGCTGTTTAAGCCTTCACCTATTTTAGTGCTTCGATGACTCCGCAGGCGATGCGGGGACCGGAATTGCCAGCGGGCTGGGACTTCAAGTCGTCTTTGTCTTTATGAATAACCACTGATCTGCCGATGATGCTGTTGGCGCCTGGCTTTAAAGTCAGGTCGCTGACGACGATGGTTGTGTTAGCTTTGCCTTTGCTATTTGCCATCAGATTTCCTAAATCACCGGCGTGACGTTGTTTGGAGTCCATGGAACCGTGGTGCCCCTGAGAAGGATTGAAATGTCCTCCCGCTGACGAAAAGTCCCCTTTTGAACAGTCGCCGACTTCGTGAATGTGAAATCCATGAGGGCCTGGTTTCAAACCCTCAGCCAAAATTTCAATTTTAAGTTTTTCCCCCTCGGAAAAGTGGATGATCCCTTTTACTTTGGAATCATGTGAGGATTTCAACACGGCTTGAGCTCGTGTGGGAACAAGTACAGAAGTGTCCGCACTGGAAGACGTTTCTGGTGTTCCCGAAGTTGTTGATTCTGAAGTCTTTTTTTGGAACAAACCACATCCGGCAAACAACGGCATTGCCAATGCCACGATTAACATTTTTTTCATACAAGTCTCCTTCGCAAAGTTCTACACGACACAGTTTCGCTTGGGTGAACTCGAATGTCATTTATCTATTGGCAAAGTAAGTCAGAAGTCCAACCACGATAAAGGTTGAAAGGTAGACGAAAAGAACGACTCGTCCTAGGCGGATTTTGTTAGCCAAAAGAGCTCTTGTCGCCAGTGTGGTCATCAAGACCTCCAGTACTTTACTTATTATCCCACGAAGCCAGAAGCCCCTCTAATAGGTATTAGCTAAGTGACATATAGAAAAATACATTGTCAGTGTATCAATACGAGAGTCTAGGTCGTATATAGCCGAGGGCATCATCAGATGACATTGCAGACTGTCGGCGAGGAAGCTTAAGAAGATAAGGAGACTTCTTATGTTCGGCCTTCTTTTGGCATCTCTTGTTTCGACGTCCTTTGCCCAGGAAAAAATCCAAATTAAAACAGTGACCCCGCAAGGGTTCGTGAAATCTGTTGATCAAGTTCGCATTGAATTCGCCCAGCCCATGGTTCGTTTTGGCGAGATTAAATTGGATTTTCCGGCAAAAAGTGAATGCTTTAAAGACGGTCAAGGCCGATGGGTTGATACAAAGAACTGGGTTTATGATTTTAAAAATCCACTTCCCGGTGGCAGCGCTTGTACAGTCGAGGTCGCCGGAAAAAGTTATCAGTTTAATACCGGCGGCCCTCACGTTGCTGAAATTTTCCCTCGTGTCTATCGAAGCATCGATCCTCAGCAAAGCTTTGTCCTGATGTTGGATGCGCCGGCGCAAAAAGAGTCCGTTGCAAGTGGTGCCTACTTCGTAGTTGAAGGTTTGGGTGATCGGATTCCCGCAGAGGTGGTCTCTGATAGCGAAGCCGAAAAAATTAAGTCAGCAGCCGAAGATGAATACAAGTATGAAAAAGACAGTTTTAAAGGTGATTACATCGTTATTCAAGCTTCGCGCAATTTCCCGGCGGGTGCACGCGTAACGCTGGTGTGGGGAAAAAATATAAAATCAAAAGCGGGATATTCTTCTCCTGAAGAGGAGACATTTGAGTTTACCGTTGCCGAGGCCTTCAAAGCCCAGTTTTCATGTGACCGGGAAGCGCCAGGTAAACCATGCATACCTCTTTTGGGAATGAGTGTGACTTTCACGGCATCCATTCCCGCTGCGGAGGCCAGAAAAATCTATATTGAAACACCTGATAAAAAGAAAATCAGTGCCACGAGTCTTGAAGGCACCGCGGAAAAAGAGCGCGTGGGATATCTAAATTTTAAAGGCCCCTTCTTGCCGAACTCGCAGTATAGGCTGGTTCTTCCTGCGGACTTGAAAGATGAAGAAGGCCGAGTTCTTTCTAATAAATCGCAATTCCCTTTGAGTATAAAAACCGGTGACGATCCTTCGCTTTTAAAATTTGCTTCCGACTTTGGTGTCATCGAGGCCGAACAGGCAGTCTTACCCGTGACTTTACGTCGCGTGGAAAAAAGTGTGCAGACAAAATTTGCAGGCTGGACGGGACAGCTTTCAGTGGCGCAGTTTAAAGAAATTATCGCTAATTTAAACAAAGTCCAAAAGGAACCGACGGCGGAAAACTCTCTTTCCTTAACGGGAAAAGCCGTGATGGAAAAGATTCAGGTACAGAAACCATTAAAGGCGGCCGAAACCGAGGTCGTCGGTATTCCGTTAAAGAAGAAAGGCTTTTACGTTGTAGAAATGCAAAGTGCTCTTTTGGGGCAAAGCCTTCTTGATAAAAAGGCTCCGTTCTTTGTTCGATCGGCGGCACTGGTGACGAACTTGGCGGCACATTTAAAACAGGGTGGCGATGAAGCTTGGGTTTGGGTCACCGAGCTTAAAAACACCAAAGTTGTACCTCAGGCAACCGTACGTATTTTCGATATTCAGGGAAATATGGTGGCAGAGTCGAAAACGGACTCTCGGGGATTGGCTTACTTCAAATTCAAAAAGGCCTTTCCCACGAATCAGAAATACGATTTGTTTTATAATGAAGGATTTTTTGCCGTTGCCGAGAAAGCAGATGACTTTACATTCACCCATTCTTCCTGGGACCGAGGCATTGAGTCCTGGCGTTTTCAGCTGGGTTACAATGTCTCTTCATCGCCATTGATCGCACACGCGGTGCTGGATCGAACACTTTTTAAGCCAGAGGAAACTCTTTCAACTAAAATTGTCATCCGTAAACAAAATACCGCAGGTCTATCTTTGCCTCAGGAAAAGGAGTGGCCTTCCACGTTGCTACTTTCCCATGACTCAGGTTTGCAGTCGTTCAAGCTTCCTTTGCAGTGGAATAAGAAAAACGGAACGGCTTTGGTGAAGTGGTCCATCCCTGGAGGTATAAAAATGGGTCGTTGGACTATGATCGCCGAAAAGGAATCTTCGGCTTTATCATTGTCGGTCGGCGAGTTCTCTATTGAAAGTTTCCGCGTTCCTCTTTTACAGGTACGTCTTTCCAGTTCACAGCCCCAATATGTTTTAGAGTCGCAGATTCCTTTGCAAATAAGTGGGACCTATTTTTCAGGCGGTCCCGCCGCAGATCTTCCCATGAAAATGCGCTGGAGTGTTGAGCCTGATAACTTCATGCCTGAAGATGATGAACTTCAGGACTTTTCGTTTGCCAATGGTTCGGTGAAAGAAGGTCTGTTTCGCAGTGGTGAGGATGAAGGCGCACGCCACATTCCGCAAAGTGGAGTCTTTGAATTTAAGCTCAATCAGCAAGGGGCGATTGAGGTTCCGATAAAGAATTTGAAGTATGGCGGAGGTCCGCAGCGTCTTCGTACCGAAGTTGAATATAAAGATCCAAACGGAGAAATTCAAACGGCACTTCGTTCGTTTGGAATGTGGCCATCTGCGGTGATTCTTGGTATTAAGGCAAAATCTTGGTGGGCGACTCCCAACTTAGTTGAATTCGACGTGGTCGCTCTGAATTTGCAGCAAAGACCCTTGAAAAAACAAAAAGTGCAGGTCGATCTTTACACTAGTCAGTATTATTCCCACCGCAAACGTTTGGTGGGCGGTTTTTATGCTTACGAAGATTTCAGAGAGTTCAAGAAGATCGGCGAACTGTGCCGTGGCGAAACCAATGAAAAAGGCCTTTTTAGTTGTGTCGGAAAATCCAAAGTTTCAGGCTCTGTTCTGGCTGTTGTTTCCAGCAAAGATGTTGAAGGAAAACAAGCTCTGGCAAATGTAAATCAGTGGATCGTCGCTCCTGGAGAAAATCAGTGGTTCGGCGCGAATGATAACGATCGAGCTGATCTGATTCCATTCAAAAAAACTTATGAACCAGGTGAAACGGCAGAGTTTCAACTGCGAACGCCTTTTCCTGAAGCAAAGGTTTTACTGACAGTAGAGCGTGATTCAGTTCTTTATTCTGAAGTGATTGAGGTGAAGGGCGAAAATCCGGTAATTCGGCTGCCGATAAAGAAAGAATATGCTCCGAACGTCGTGGTTTCAGCTTTCGCCATTCGCGGACGCATGAATGAACCTAAACCCACGGCACTCGTGGATCTTGGCAAGCCGGCCTTTAAGTTGGGTATGACGAATGTCAAAGTGGGTTGGAAGGACTCTTCTTTGAAAGTCGACGTCACGACAGATCGCAAAAGCTATAAGGCCCGCGATAAAGCCCAGGTCCGTGTTCGCGTTCAAGATGCATATGGCAAACCGGCGGCTCATGGCGAAGTGGCTTTGGTCGCCGTCGATGAGGGTCTTTTAGAGCTGCGTGACAATCGTTCGTGGGATCTTCTCAGTGCCATGATGAAAATGCGTGCGCACTCCGTGCAAACGGCCACGGCTCAAACCTTCGTCATTGGCAAGCGTCACTTCGGATTAAAAGCCCTGCCTATTGGTGGGGACGGTGGAGGAGCCTTAAGAAGAGAGCTTTTCGACACCCTTCTTTATTGGAATCCAACCGTCACCTTGAATGCGCAGGGCGAGGCGAAAGTGGACATTTCTTTAAATGATTCCACCACGAGTTTCCGCATTGTCGCCATTGCAATCCAAGGGGAAAATCAGTTCGGCACAGGTTGGACTTCGATTCAGTCCTCTCAAGATCTGATAATTATGCCAGGCCTTTCCGGAGTTGCGCGCGAGGGAGATCAATTTTTGGCAGGCTTTACGGTCCGAAATGCCTCAGCGGTAAATCAAGAAGTGCAGTTGAATCTTCGTGTTCATCCCTTAACGGGCTCTTTTTCAGAGCAAAAGATAAAGCTATTACCCGGGCAGTCTCAAGAAGTGCATTGGTCGATAAAAGTCCCCTCTGCCACGCGACTAGAGTACATCCTTACCGCCCGCAATCCACAGGGCAAAATTGTGGACGAGGTTAAAAAGAACCAACAGATCCTGCCGTTGAGAGACCCTCGAGTTTATCAAACTGAATGGGGCGTATGGCCTGAATTTGCTAAAATTTCCTTGCAGCAGCCTGCGGACGCTGATTTGGAAAAGAGTTCGATTCTTATTGAGGCCAATGCGGGATTGGGTGGCTCGTTCGAGGGAATTAAAGACTTTTGGAAGTACTACGATTATAGCTGTCTTGAGCAGCAGGTATCGCGAGCGGTATCTTTGAACGACAAAAAACTGTGGCAAAAAATAGTCAGTCAGATGCCAACGTATCTTTCAGATGAGGGTCTTTTAAAGTTCTTCCCGACGTCACAGGCCCGTGGAAGTGTTGTTCTGACGGCCTACGTCCTGAGTGTCGCACATGAGTCGGGGTTGTCTCTTGGCGAGGAAATTGAAGGTCGTATGTTGGGCGCCTTGAGTGGCTATGCTGAAGGCAGGATCAAAGAAGAAGAGGCTTTCAGTCGAAGTGACGAAACTTTAAAAAAGATTTCTTCCTTTGAGGCCCTTTCGCGTTATCGACGTTTGAACCTGGATTTATTAACCTCCATTGATTATCAGCCAAACCAGTGGCCTCTTTATACTTTGGTGGAGTGGTATCAAATTCATCTTTGGGAAAAAGACATTCCACAAAGAGTTCGGAAGCTGGCGGACTTAGAGAACCTCTTGCGCAGCCGATTTATATTTTCTTCTAAAAGACTGCAGTTAAAGGAAGAGGGGCGCGAATCCATGTCCTGGCTGATGCGCGACTCAGAAGGCGCGATTCTTCGTTTGATTCTTGCAACATTGCCTTCGGAAGGTTGGAAAAACGACGTTCCCAGACTTTATCAAGGTGCGCTGGCCAGACAGACTGGGAGCGCATGGTTGTTGACGACCGACAATGCCTGGGGGGCGGTCGTTATGCGCAAGATGCATTCGGTCTATTCGAAAGAAAAAGTTCAAGGTGTTTTCCAGGCTGAGCTTGAAGGAAAGAAGGCCGCTCATGATTGGAACAAGGGAAGCACCGGTGTTTTAGAGTTGCCGTGGCGAAAGAAAGAATCTGAGTTGCAGTGGCAGCAAAAAGGTGAAGGAAAGCCTTGGATTACCGTTTCGGCCAAAGTTTCTACGCCGGTAACGAAAGCTCTCTTTGCAGGATTCAATGTTGAAAAAACTGTGATAGCGGTAGAGCAAAAGAAAAAAGGCGTATGGAGCGTGGGTGACGTGGCAAAAATTCAATTAAAGGTGAAAGCATCAGCGCCGCAAACCTGGGTTGTGATTGAAGATCCGATACCCGCAAGCAGCAGTTTGCTACAAAGTTCTTGGGCGACGGCCGTTGAAAGAAAAGAAGAACTGGTTCGATTCTATCAAGCGTGGTTTAGTGGCGAAGAGACGTTAGAATATACGATTCGCTTTAATCAGCCTGGAACTTATAAACTTCCCGCAAGCCGAATTGAAGCGATGTACAGTCCTGATATTTTTGCGGAGCTTCCCGAAAGCCAATGGGCGGTTCAAGAGTGATTTACAAAAAGTTTTTTTCTGGTTTAGCTGTGATCGTGGCCTTGGGAATGACGGGAAGCGCGGCCTATTTTATTCAAACTAGTCCGACTCTTCCGACATACTCTGATGTCAAACAACGCCATCAAAGTTCTGATCTCTATATCGTGGATCACGAAGGCCGGTTGTTGCATCAATGGCGCAAGAATAAGGATCACCGTATCTTTCAGTGGATGTCGCTAGAGCAGATTTCGCCTATTCTGATAGCAGAGGTTCTTAAGTCTGAAGACAGGGACTTTTATTCTCATTCAGGCGTGTCCCTGAAGGCGCTTCTTGCAAGCTTGTATCAGCGATCATTTAAAGATTCTTCGCGAGGAGGCAGCACGATCACGATGCAGCTTTTAAAGCTGATCAGCCGGGATCGGGCAACGTATACGGGCTTTTTGGGAAAGTTAAGACAAGTCGTATTAGGATTTAAGATTGAAAAGACGTGGACGAAGAAAGAAATTCTGGAGGCTTACCTCAATTTGATTCCATTGCGAGGGGAGCATCAAGGAGTGTCTTCTTCGTCTTGGGCACTTTTTCAAAAACCTCCCACGACAGTGACACTTAAAGAAGCTGTTGCGATGGCGGTCCTTATTCGTTCGCCGAATGCCAGCGTGCCGGAATGGCAAAAGAGGGCTTGTTGGCAAGAACCCACTTTATGTTCAGAGTTTTCCACATTTATTACGGAATTGTCTTTAAAGCGTGGCCTCGCGGAAAGTGCCAACAAAGCTCTGCATTTGGCGCAAAGATTAAGTCCGCAGTTCACCAGCGGGGAAATCAGAACCACATTGCGAGCAGATGTTCAGACCTATGCGCAAGAGGTGGTAAAATCGCAAATTCTTAATCTGCAGTCACAAAATGTTCATGATGCCGCCGTTTTAGTTATCGAAAACGCGACGGGAAATGTTTGGGCGTATGTGGGGGGGAGTGGAATTTCTGAAAAGAAATATGTCGACGGCGTACAGGCTTATCGACAAGCGGGTTCTACGCTGAAACCTTTTCTATATGCCACGGCTTTTGAAAAGGGTCTCTTGACTCCCGACTCTTGGATTGAAGATTCTGCGGTGGATATTGTTTTTGCGAGTGGAGTTTACAAACCTCAGAATCACGACAAACAGTTCTACGGTTGGGTTCAGGTGAAAACTGCATTAGGGTCGTCGTTGAATGTGCCGGCGGTAAAGGTCTTTAAGCTTTTGAATGATGAAAGTTTTTGGGGCCATCTTCAGGCATTAGGTTTTAGAAACCTGAAAGAGCCCGAACACTATGGCCCGGCTTTGGCTTTGGGAGTCGCCGACATTACTCTGGAAGATTTAACTCAAGCTTATCGGACTCTGGCCAACAACGGAATTTACACAGGCCTTCGTTTCACCACTTCAACGACGCCATCAGAGGCTCGTCAGGTATTCTCACTCAAGGCGGCGCAGAGTGTGTCGTATATTCTTGCCCAGAATGAGAATCGATCGTTGGGTTTTGGTTTAGATTCTGCGTTGTCTGCCCCTGAAGTTTCAGTTAAAACCGGAACGAGTAAGGACATGCGCGACAACTGGTGTGTGGGATTCAATTCGCGATTCACAGTTGGCGTCTGGGTGGGGAACTTTTCCGGAGAACCTATGTGGAACGTGATGGGCGTAACAGGTGCCGCGCCCATATGGAAAAACATTATGGAGTTCTTGGACCGAAATTATCCTTCGCCTCGATCTTTACAAAAAATGGAGTTGGTTGAAGTAGCATCTCCGCAAAAATACCCGCAAGCGCGGATCGTCTATCCTCAAGATGGCATGATCATGGCATTAGACCCTGCGATTCCCCGCAGCCACCAGAAGATGCCACTTCTCGCAGAAGGACCTCATCCCGACAAATTACAGTGGAAGATAAATGGCAAAAGGGTTGGCGGCAATCATTCCATTTTGTGGACGCCCGAATCCGGGCGTCACACCTTTGAACTTTATCAGAATCAAAAACTGGCCCAAAAAGTGGAAGTGTTGGTGAAATAACCTACATATCGTAATGAAATAAAATCGGTGTCTGCAAGTCAGGATGTAAACTGAGTTTAACCGGACAGTTTAGAGCGATATCTTCCAACTTTTTGCGATAGTCATGAGGCACACTCTGAGGAAGATGCAAAACAATATGAAGCTTGGCCACGCGGCGAGGGTTGAGGGCCATTTCTTTTTCTACGGTGACACGCGATCCTTTAAGTTCAACTCCATCCTTATCGGCAGCGATGGACATGACCGTCAACATACATGTGCCGGTCGCAGCTCCTAAAAGATCTGTCGGAGAAAAAAGTTCTCCCTTCCCATTGTTGTCTTTAGGCGCATCAGTGCCGATACGAGCTCCAGAAGGAAGGTGAGTGATCTCGCAATGCTTTTCGCCCTGATAATGGGCTTCCATTTTTACCATGTGAACTCCTACGATGACATTTCCTCGATGATTTTTCTTAAGCGCATTTCTGAAGACTTGGACATGTCCGCATAGACTTTACGCAAATGACTGGAACGAACTGGATCATTCTTAGAAGCCTTCATTTCGCGACCGAATTTGAGGGCGGCGCAAACGCTTTCAATGACCAGTTTTTTTTTGGAATCTTTAGTAATAAAATCAAAAGCCCCTAAAGACAGCGCTTCCAAGGCTCGTGAATGATCACCATGCGCCGTCAACACCACAAAAGGCGTCATTTGCCCCAACGAACGAACATAAGCTAAAAACTTAAGTCCATTCATTTGTGGCATTTCGATATCCGAAAGAATGGTATCGAATTCTTGGGCTTTAACATGCTCTAGGGCGGCGGCACCATTTTCAGCTTCAACAATTTCATCAACAAATTCTTTTAGAAAGTGCTTTAGCAACTCACGGATGTCGGAGTCGTCTTCAACGATCAATAGACGGCTTTTATCTTCAGTGCCCATGAGAGGTCTCCTTACAGAGAGTACTTGTTAATCACACCCACTAAGGTGTCTTTTTTAAACGGTTTTGCGATGTGATCATCACAGCCCGCCCGTAAAGACTTTTGTCTGTCCTCAGAAAGCGCATGGGCCGTGAGGGCAATGATGGGAGTATGGGTTTTGTGATTTGTATCTTCCCACTTGCGGATTTCATTTGTAGCCGCATATCCATCTAGCTCTGGCATTTGCACGTCCATAAAGACAATATCAAACTGTCCTGACTTTATCTTATCAAGAGCCTCAAGTCCATTCTCTGCTTCAATAATTTCATAGGGCCCATTTTTTAAATAGTGAGTAAAAAGAGTTCGATTGTCTTCGGTGTCATCGGCAACCAAGATGCGGATTTTCTTTTTAGGATCTCTCACTTTTGGCGTCGTGAAGTTCAGATCGCCACCTTTTAATGGCAAAGGCTTTTGGGTCGTGGGGTTATAGACCTGTTCGCGATAGGGAACAGTGAAGAAAAATGTAGAACCACTGCCTTCTTGGCTTTTGAACCAAATTTTTCCACCCATAAGCTCGATAAGACTTTTTGAAATCGCCAAGCCCAAGCCGGTTCCGCCGTATTTTCTAGATACTGTGCTGTCGGCTTGCGAAAATTTTTGAAATATTAAGTGCTGCTTAGAAGATGGTATTCCTACCCCCGAATCCGCAACACTGAAAAGGAGCGAGTCTTTTTTTGACGGGTTTTTTGCTACGGAAACGCGAATTTGTCCTTGTTGGGTGAATTTCAACGAGTTTCCAACCAGGTTGATCAGAACCTGGCGAAGTTTCGTCGGGTCCCCCATGACATAGGGAGAAACGTCCGGCGCTATGTCAAAAGAATAACTTAAGGCCTTTTCAAGAGCTCTGGGTTTCATCATCTCTTCGACGTCGACCATCATTCGCCCTAGATCAAACGGAATATTTTCGATAGAGACTTCTCCGGCTTCGATTTTGGAGAGATCGAGGATGTCATTTATGAGTGCCATTAGTACTTCGCCGGCTTTCACGAAAATCTTCACGTAGTACTTTTGATCGGCGTCGAGTTTTGTCTCTTGCAGCAAATCCGCCATGCCCATGATTGCATTCATAGGAGTGCGAATTTCGTGACTCATGCGTGCTAAGAACTCAGACTTCGCGTGTGAGGACTTAAGGGCTTCATTTTTGGCAGCAATTAAAGACTGCTCAGCACGGCGAAGCTCCGTGATGTCTTGAGTTGTTCCGTAAATGTAGAGAGGGTTGCCGTATTCGTCATATTCCGTGCGGCCGCGACAGCGCACCCATATAAATTCAGGGGAACCGCTTGGTTTGGCGCGCAGGTCAACGTCGAACGGTTGCATGCTTTCCCGCGAAGTTTTTAGGGCCATATCCCAAAGGGGCTGATCTTCAGGGATAATCATCGATCTGAAAATGTTGTCAGTGGGTTTGACTTTTTTCGGGTCCAATCCGAATAAAATAAATTCCTCCTCGGACCAGATGCCGTTTCCTGTTTTAAGGTCTAAGCGAAAAGAACCTGTTTTAGAAAGGGATTGCGATTCCTTAAGAAGATCTTCTTTGAGCTTTAATTGTTTGGTGACTTCTTTTTTCCAACCAGTGTCACGGCCAACAGCGACCAGAATAATTTTATTCTCACTTTCGTTTTTAACCCGAGCCCAGGAGAGTTCCACGGGCATTGTCCCCCCAGAGTTCTTCTTTAAAAATCCTTCTAATGTGAACTCGCCTGTGGCATCGGCTTTCCGCAACTGTTCGTCCAGAGCGGAATAGTCCATCTCAATCCAACGTCTTAATTCGGACCCTTTGAGTGATGCCGGCGTCATGCCCAAGGCATCCGCCGCTGAAGAATTTGCGGCCCGAAGGGTAAGGGCAGAAGATTTTTCATCAAGAGGAGGCGAGTATTCAACGATGAAAAGTGTCTCATGAAGTGAAGAAAGCATGTTTTCCAGAAAGTCCCGGTGAGACTTCAAGTTTTTGAATTTGTCCGAAACTTCGTTGAACGACTCTGAGATATTTCGAAACTCTCCTTTGCGCGGCACTGTCAATTTTTGAAAGGAAAAAGACTCGAGAGCGCGAAGAGCAAGCCAGAGTTTCTTGAGGGGATTGAACAGATTCCTTGAAATCCAATAGGCCGCGCCAAAAGAGATGATGAGAATTAGAAGCAGCCCGAATAACAAAGCCGCCGCATGCTCTTTGAGAGGGGCTACGGCTTCTTTCATGCTCATCTTTGCGACAATAATCCAGGTCGTTTCATCTGGAAAAATCACTTTACCCACGGATTTCATAGACAACGTCCCGACGTAATCCTCTGACGTGTCCACAATTTCTGACATTTCCAGATATTCTTGAAGGTTTTCCTTGGAAAGACTTAAGATCATCGCCGTTGATTGCGACTTAAAAATGAGATCGTCTTCTTTGCTAGAGCGGTGAAATCGTCGCAGGTCGGTGAGAAATCTGTTCGGGTTCTCAAAAAAATATCGGGAAGTATTGCGCATCATTCCTTCAGGTCCAAAGGCGACTACTTCCCCTGAAGTTCCCAGCCCCAGGGAATTCCAATCCTTGTTATTGGAAAGAATGTCATCAATCTTCTGAGTGGGAATTTGAAAGACCAGCGTTCCTAATTGTTTTTCGGCGGAAGAATAAACTGGTGCCGCAAAGAACGCGACGGTTTGTGATTCTAATTGGGCGATAGGTGAAAAATCAAAAAATTTAGTAGTTCCCCGTGGAGCTTCCGATGACCAAGCGTAAATTTGCGCGAAACGGGTATTGGCGAAGCTGCCGTTAACTAAATTGGCGCCAAAATTTAGTTTTTTATTGGCAGTGTAGACAATATTTCCGCCGGGATCGATGAGAATAACATCAGCCAGGCCGTTTTTTTCTATCAGACTTAAAACGAAGTTATGAATGAGGGCGTGCGATTTAAAATACGACAATTTTGGCGAGCGCATGGGCTCAATGATATCCCGAGGCTTTTTGTTTTCATGCAGAGCCTCTTGCAGAAACTGCGCCTGCAAAAAAATACTTAAGGGGGCCATCTGCGACAGGGACTTTAGAATATTCTGGGTCTGCGGCGATTCATCTTGTCTTGCAATCAAGGCACGCCAACCGGCCTCGACACCATTGCGTAACAGATATCGTCTTATTTCGCTTTGGTCTTTGGGGGAATTTTCGAGAAATTTCTGTATAGCGGTTGTTTCTGAAAATGATAGCAGGATGTTGTTCAGATATTGAAAGTTCTGTGTCAGCTCGCGCGTCTTCGCTTTTCGGGCCTGAATAAGCTTTTCGGCGCCACTTTGCCGAAGTGTCGAGGCGCCGATTCTGTATCCGATGCTTCCCGTGATGAGTAAGATCCCCAGAACGAGAGCAGTCGTGAATAGAAAAAGACGCGTCTTATGAGTCATGAATTCCTACATGGTGACGTAGCGAATTTCGATGTTCAGAAAATGAATTCTCATTTTTTTTACAAGATCGTTCAATGGAGTGCCGTCATTGTTTTTCGCCGCTTTTTCCATTTGGGCGGCCAGTTCGCTGAGCTCACTGAAACCATAACCGGCGGCGGCTCCTTTAATTTTGTGAGCCAGTTGAGCGATAGCGACAAGATCATTTTGTACCACCAGTTGATCAAGAGTATCGATATCTTTTTTTCGATTCTCAACAAACTGCGGAATGAGATCCTGTAAATCGGCATCGATTTCGACAGTTACTTTAGACATTTCCATGCACTCCTTATCCCGAAATGAACTCTGCTTTACAATTCATTTTAGTTTAGAATAGTGTTTATTGCATACATTTAATAACGAGAGTAACTTCATGTGAAAGCCTTCTGGAGTCCTGTTGTGTTGAAGAAAATCTTTATTCTCGTCATTCCCATGGTTTTCCTTGCCTGTACGGCTAAGGAGGAGCTCGGTTCCAAGAACAAACCTATTCAGTTCGCTCTGGTTCCCGGGCAAGACAGCGCCGTTCTCATAGAAAATGGAAAATCGTTAGAGACATGGATTCAACGACAGACTGGTCTTTACGTGAAAATGCAGGTTCCGGTGAACTTCATTGCGGTTGTGGAATCTTTAGGATCACAAAGAGTGGATGTCGCGATAATGAATCCTTTCGGATATCTTCTGGCGCACGAGAAGTACGGGGCCCAGGCATTTCTGATGGGCGTTAACAGAGGACATTCAGAGTATTGGGGGCAGATCATCACCAGAGATCCCAAAATTCGCAAGCTTGCGGATTTGAATGGAAAGAAGTTTGCCTTTGTCGATCCGGCTTCCACTTCGGGTTATGTGTTGCCGGCAAAACTGTTGAAGGATGCCAACGTCAAATTAGGTGAAGCTATTTTTGCGGGAAAGCATGACAGTGTTGTAACTATGGTCTATCAAGGACGCGTTGATGCGGGCGCTACTTACCATACTCTTCCAGAAGATGGGGTCCCGCAAGATGCGCGTCGTCTGGTGATTCGCCAGTTTCCCGATGTCTACGACCAAGTGCGCATTCTGGCGAAAACAAGCTCTGTGCCCAGTGACCCTGTGGTTTTCAGAAAAGATTTTCCGGAAGAAATGCGTAAAAAGATCGTAGAGGCTTTAAAGAGCTTTCCTTCGACGCCAGAGGGCGAAAAAGCACTCAAAAATTTGTACCATTTAACCGGTTTTAAAGACTGTACGGATAAGGATTACAATCATGTTCGACAAATCCTTCTAGATATCGGCAAGAACGTCCAGGACCTTGTTAAATAAAATATTTCGCGTATAATCATTTGTATGCGTCGCTCTCATAAGATTCTTATTCTTAGATTTTGTTGCAGCAGAAAATTTCTGCTGACGGCCGCCTAGTTTCATTTTCCTAAGTATCACTTACATTTTTACTTCAAATTAAAACACTTACCTTTTCAGGAGGAAGCATGAGCACACAACCTCGCATTTTTGTTACAGATCAAGATCATCACCGATTGATGGCTTTATTATCCCAAGTGGAGGGTCCTTGGGCCGAGGCTTTGGAAGAAGAGCTCGGTCGCGCGCACGTGATTGCGCAAAAAGAGATTCCTCGCAATGTTGTCACCATGAATTCCCGCGTGAAATTTGCTGATGAGCTGACTGGGCAGACCAGCGAAATGACTTTAGTATACCCGCAAGACGCGAAACTGGAAGAAGGGCGCATTTCTATTCTTGCGCCGGTAGGTATGGCATTGCTGGGCCTGACAGAAGGGCAAACCATTGACTGGAAAATGCCAAATGGCGCCGTAAAAAAGCTCTGTGTTCAAAGAGTCGAATTTCAGCCAGAAGCAGAAGGACGATGGGATCTTTAGTTGCGTAATTCCACGCAGATAAGTTTTTGTTTTTCAGAATTTTTCACGTAGTTGGCGCGGAACTCGTGGCTTCCCTGGGAGTACAGAAGTTGCGCGTCGACTCGGAGATTTGCAGAATGCCAAAGTTGAACATAGCTTTGGTTGTCTAAAAGAGGAATTTGATAAACCTTCGTCGGCGTCGTTTCAACAATGACGAAGTTTTGGATTAAATCTATTTTTCCCAGCTCCATATTAGATTGGGCGTCGAAATACTTCTTCATTCGCACCGAAGAAAAGCCATGCGGATCATTCTCGAAGCGGCATGTGTACACAGAACTCTGTTGTGCCAAGGCCAGAGGTGTTGCGAGTAGACATAGAAGAAAAGCCAAACTGTGCATACTCTACTTATCGCCAGATTGTAAAAGGACTTAACAAGCTGGATCTAGCCATTGGCCCAGAATTAACGTAACGTCGGATTACTAAAAATTTTCTCGAGGTGGTTATGCGGGTAATTGATATGAGTGCTCCCGGTGGTCCTGATGTCCTTAAGTTGGCCGAACGGTCTCGGCCGCAGATCACTTCGCACGAGGTACTCATTGAGGTCGCGGCGGCTGGCGTGAATCGACCGGACTGCGCACAAAGACAAGGCACTTATCCGCCTCCCCCTGGGGCTTCTGATATTTTAGGTTTGGAAGTCGCGGGCACTATTGTCGCTTGCGGAGACCAAGTCTCTCGTTGGAAACCGGGAGACAAGGTCTGTGCCTTAGTTTCGGGTGGGGGGTATGCGGAATATGTCTCTGCCCCCGAGGGGCAGTGCCTTCCCATTCCGAAGTCCTTCGACATGATTCAGGCGGCGGCGATTCCCGAAACATTCTTTACGGTGTGGACCAATGTTTTTGAAAGCGGTCAACTTAAGAACGGAGAGCGTATTCTAATCCACGGAGGTTCCGGTGGAATTGGCACGACCGCGGTGCAACTGGCGCGTGAATTTGGTGCAGAAGTTTTCACGACAGTTGGGAAGAAGGAGGCCATCCAGGCTTTGCAGGAAATCGGCGCTCACCACGTTATCGACTATAAAAATAGCGACTTTGTGAAGGTCATCAAAGAAGTGACCCAAGAAAAAGGTGTCGATGTTATTTTAGATATGGTCGGTGGCGACTATTTCAATCGCAACATCGAGGCTTTGGGTTACCTAGGGCGACTGGTGCAGATCGCGACTTTGCATGGCACAAAAGCTGAAGTGGATCTGCGTAAAATAATGTTTAAACGTTTAACCATCACGGGTTCCACTCTGCGTTCGCGTTCGGTCGAAGAAAAAACACGCATTGCTCAGGCACTGGAAAAGAATGTCTGGCCGCTTTTCAACACTGGAAAGTTAAAGCCGATTATCTTTAAAACCTTTCCCTTGGAGAAGGCTCAAGACGCTCACGAATTGATGGAGTCCAGCGCCCACACCGGCAAAATTGTCCTTCAGGTAAAGTCCTAAGAATCAAAGACCCCCAGAGAGGTAGTGGCGATAAGGGCGGTGAAGTTGTGTAATTGTTTTTTAGGCAGCGTCAGTTCATCTTTTTCAGAGTTCTGGACAGCTTCATTTAAGACCTTCGCTAGATTCTGTCGAAGTTGTTCATAGGACTCTTCTGAAAACTTCATAGAGACCAATCTATGATAAGCACCTTGATCGCCCTTCAGAGCTCTGTGTAAAGTCAGCTCGGACCATTCTTTATTCAGAACTTTGACCAGCTTGGATTCATTATTCCACCTAAATTTTCCAGAGTGACGTGGCTTATAGACACCTCTTTTGGCTGTCAGAAGATCCAAATGCACAAGTTTATCCAAGATTTTTTTAAGTTCAGCTGAAGATATTTTTTGTAGCTTTTCAATTTCGTTAAGAGGGCAACCTTCCACAACAAAGCGCCAATAAACTGCCAACAGACTTCTTTGCTTCAATAATGCGTCCTCTTGTTGTTGCGACAAAACCACTTCTGAAATAAAACTTTTTTCCGACATTGAAAAAAGCTGTCCTGGCAAGACCTCCAAGGCTTCACAAATTTGTAAAATCCTACGAAATGAGATGTCTTTTGCGTTCAACATCTTTTTGACTCCTGACTCACTCATTTTCAGGTGCGAAGCCAGGTCGCCATAGGTCACTTCGCGAGCCTTTAGAATTTTTTTTATTGTGTCCAGGTATCGAGAGTGCTCCATCAGTATTCTCCGTCTTACCAAATGGTACCCTAATTAGGTACTTTAAATGAAGATATTTCTGAGTTAGGTCCTTATGACGATACTTTAAATATGGAAAACACAAAATATTTAAACAGACGTCAGAACCTAGGCAGCAAATTTTCCCGAACGCTCTTCATTGTTCCTTCGGGATCGCTGCGCATGCGGTCTCATTCGGTGGCTCACCGTTTCAAGACGGCTTCAGATTTTTTATACCTCTGCGGAGTTCATGTTTCAGAAGCCTGTCTGCTTATCGCAGGTTCTAAATCCTATTTTCTTTCTGACAGTATCGAGGCCACGGCCCTTTGGGAGGACGTGAATATTCTGATGGACGACGATAGGCTTAAGTTGGCGGGAATGGAATTACGGCCATTTTATCAATTAAAGGAAATTATCAGTGACCATATGAAGGAATTTGACCGAGTGGCTTTTCCGATCGGAAGCAACGAGGCTTTGGATAGGCTGGTGTTGGAACAAGTCTCTTTTACGAATCGATCCCGGCGGCGTTTTACCAGCACGCCGTTGGCTCTTTGCGACTCCAGGATGTTGATCGGACAACTTCGGCATGTGAAAGAGGCGGACGAGATTTGCCTTATGAAAGAAGCAGCGCAAAGAACCTCGCGCGTTTATCGAAAGTTGTTTCAGGAGTGCTTGGAGGGACGGCAAGAACGAGACGTTGCCGATTTTTTAGAATCGGAATTCATGAAAGCTGGAATGTCATGGACCGCCTATGAAACAATTGTGGGCTCGGGAGACCGTGCCACAACACTTCATGCTCGCGCGACCTCCAGAGTTCTTAGAAGTGGCGAGGCGGTCCTCATAGATGCGGCGGGAGAATGGCAGGGATATTGTGCGGATATCACGCGCGTGATTCCGGTGGATGCTGTCTTCGGCAAAATGCATCGGCAAGTCTATGACATTGTTTTAAATGCCCAAGAGCAGACTATCAATGCAGTAAGACCTGGTATCACTTTAAGATATTTGCATGAAATGTCGCAGGAACTTCTTTTGGAAGGATTGAGTCGCTATCGTATCGGCGGTGATATCAAAGAACTTATGCCCCACGGCACCTCGCACTGGATTGGCATGGACGTGCACGATCCTTCTGCTTACGTGGATGAAGCGGGCAGGCCTTTGCAGTTGCAAGAAGGGATGAGTTTTACCATAGAACCTGGACTCTATTTTCGAGAGAAAACCTCGGCATACTATGGAATCGGTGTACGAATTGAAGACGATGTCGTCGTGACTGGCGAGGGCTGCGAGGTTTTGTCGTCAGCTCCTAAACAGTTAGAAGAAATAGAATCTCTGCGAAGTCAGTTGAATAAGAATTTAGATCGTCACTAAATGCCGTTCAACTTCCAGCACGGGAGATTGCAGAGGGGTGATGTTGGCATTCAATGTTTTGAACTTCTTTTTTGCCAAGGTCATTTCCTCTTCAATTTTTTCGCGACGGGCTTTTAATAAAAAGTATTTTCCGTGACTGTTATAATATTGGCGACTGACATCCAAAATAACGTCAATAGGTTTAAAACCACGCGCCGTAACGACTTCCACGCCGCCAAAATCTTTGGGGATTTCTCCGTGGATTTCCAGGTTTGGCGCAATGCTTTTGCACTTAGCAAGAAACTCCTGCTTTTTGGGACTCTTTTCGTACAGATGATAACGCATTTGGGGAAACTGAATGGCATAGATGACAGCGGGCAAGCCGCCACCCGAGCCGAAGTCCGCCGCTGATTTAAGATTCTTGGGAAACTCACTCAAAGGCAGCAGGCAATCAATAATATGATTGTCGAGCAACTCCTCAAAGGTCATTTTGCGGCTGATAAGATTTAACTCTTCATTGGAAGACCAAAGAAGGTCAATGTACGCTTTTAGTTGAGGAAGAGCTTCTTCGCGAAAGCCAAGTTGCAAGATCGTGGGTTTTCTAGTCTCAAAGTGCATATTCCCCAAAATATCGCAAAAAAAACGGAAAGGCGAATTCTTTTACCGTGTCATTAGCGCTCGGAAGGTCCTGTCGATAATTTCTTCAGGACGGGGCAAAAAGCGCCTTTTTCCTCTGAGATGTGCAGTGGATTCATAAAACCTTCATCACAATTTAGACAGTTTTAAAAACAGTAAAGCTCTGGAAAAGAGCCGCCGATGGGTTAAGTATGAAAAACACCATCTACAACAAAACTATTTTAATCGTCGGTCTATTAATCCTTCAATCCCAGCTTGCATTTGCGATGGGACAACGCCTTCCTTCTTCTGGGGGTGGTAAAAGTCCTTCGACTCCGGCAGCACCGTCAGAACCTTCTTCGCCAACTCCGGGCACAGATGTGACTCCTCTGTGGGAGTCAAAAGTTTCTGCAGGAAGAGAATGGACCGCTCACGTAAATAACGAACTAGATCGATTGGGTCAGGACATGTTGGACGTCATCCCTGCGGACGCCAGCACTTTCTGCCCCAACTATAAGAACCTTGCCTATGCTCAACGTAAGCAATATTGGACTCATCTGATGTCCTCGATGGTTAAATTTGAAAGTAATTTTAATACCAACACCTCTTACACTGAATCATTCAATGATAGCCAGGGCCGTCGGGTCGTCAGCCGGGGCCTGTTGCAAATCTCAATTGAAAGCGGCAATGCTTATGGATGTGCTTTCAAAAGCTCCAAAGACTTGCATGACCCATTACAGAATTTAAGCTGTGGCATCCGCATTTTAAATCGTTGGGTGGGGCGTGACGGTCGGATTGCAGGAAAAGTAAGTAACAATTGGCGCGGTGGTGCTCGTTACTGGTCGGTTCTGCGCGCTGGTGATAAAACTTCCTACAACTCGATTGTGAGCTGGAGCAAGAACCTATCCATTTGCAAATAAAGAAATCGCGGCCTCAGGGCGAAGAACCTTGAGGCTGTCTAAAAGAAAAGGGTTGCAGTGATAGAACCCTCGCGTAACAGGTAGTAGTTATACAGACCACCCACCATGAGATTCCTGGTCAGGGTGTACTGAATACCACCAAAGTACTCTTCCTTGATTTTCTTTTCTTCCAAAGTATGGGTTTCATAATTATAGGCTTGTGTAGAAGAGTCTTCATCCCTCTTCGCCGCCGTAAAAATAAATTTTCCCATTGAGACACTGACAGTATAGAGATGAATCTGGGTTTCTGATAAATCATCTTCGATTTTGAGGCGAAGATTCGAATAGTTAAGAATCACCGCGTTTAAATACAAACCCAGATTGTAGGTTTGCACCTGATACTTTGTAAGTTCTTTTGTCGATCCACCAAAAAATGAACTATCCCACTGAGTCTGATCCTCATAGTAAGAATATCCGAATGCCAAGGGGCCTATGGCGCCGCTCAAGCCTCCGCCTGGGGAAATATTGGCGCTAAGTTTATTATACTTCCCCATTAAACCTAGCTTCAGATTGTATTTTTTAAGTCCGTTTCCTTTGCGTTCGAAAAGATTGAAAGCGGCGGCTAAGGTGATTTTTTGATTGGGATATTTAAGCTTTTCATCCTTGCGCTTAAACAGCTCAGCAGGTGTTTCGATGCCTGGCGCTCCGAAAAATGTGTCTTCGCTATTGGAAGGAGAAAGAGCGGCTCCCATACGACCGGTTCCGCGCACCAAAGATAAGTCTGCCTCTTGCGAAAAATAAATAGCCTCAATTCCGTAGCCTTTTTCAGTGGGCACAGCTGACGGGTTGATTTTAATTTGCGTTCCCGGTGAAGGACTGACGGGATCGCGACGGAAACGGCTGCACTCATTGATCAGATAACAGTTTGTCTCTGCGTGGGCCCACCCAAAAATAAAAAACGCGCAAAAGAACGCTGAAATAAAATATATCACTTAGAAAGAGATTAACTGCGAATGTCCGGGCTGTCTAAAATTGCATTTGCTACGCGGCCTTGGTATAGCTGATTTGTGTATAAACTACGCCCTTATCAACACGAGGCCGTTCAGGCCACGTTGAAACATTTTAGAAAAGAAAAAACGCCTGCCGTGGTGGTCCTTCCCACAGGCGCTGGGAAGAGTCTGGTGATTGCTGAACTGGCCAGATTGGCAAAAGGGCGGGTGCTGGTTCTGGCGCATGTGAAAGAGCTCGTTGAGCAAAATCATGCGAAGTATATTTCTTTCGGACTCAAAGCCGGTATCTATTCTGCGGGTTTGCAGCGCAAGGATATTGAGGAAAAAGTCATCTTCGGAAGCATTCAGTCCATTGCACGGGCACCCGACGACTTCTTTAACAATTTTTCTCTTTTAGTGATCGATGAGTGTCATCGTGTTTCAGTGCAGGGTGAGACTCAATATTTTCAAGTTATTTCAAAACTGCAAAAAGCCAATTCGGACATCTGTATTCTGGGATTGACGGCGACGCCTTATCGGCTTGGGCTGGGATGGATCTACGAATACAGTGAGCCCGCGAAAACATTGCAAACGGACGAAGAGCGTTTCTTTAAGAAGTGCATTTATGAACTTACGATCCGGTATATGATCAGGCATAAATATCTGACAATGCCAGTGAAGATTGATTCACCGGTGGCCTGCTATGACTTTTCCAGTTTGAAAATTCATGGAACTAGCTACGTTGCGGCGCAGGTGGAAGCAATTTTAAAAGATCAATCGCGCATTACCCCCTTGATTATAAAGAACATCATCGACATGGCCAAAGACCGTCAAGGTGTTATGATTTTCACAAGCTCTGTGACTCATGCCATTGAGATCATGAAGAACCTTCCTCCTTATGTGGCGGCCCTTGTTGTGGGGGACACCCCAGGTCCGGATCGTGACGAAATCATTGAGGCTTTTAAAAACCGCAAGTTGAAGTATTTGGTCAATGTCTCTGTTTTAACTACGGGGTTTGATGCACCTCATGTGGATGTTATTGCGATTCTTCGTCCGACCGAATCCGTCAGTCTTTATCAGCAAATTGTTGGACGTGGATTGCGATTGTCCCAGGGCAAAACAGACTGTCTTATTTTAGATTACACCGGGCAGGGGCATGATTTGTTTTCTCCCGAGATCGACGATGATAAACCGTCCGCCGCTTCTGAAATTGTTGAGGTGCCCTGCCCTGAGTGCGGAGTCATCAATCACTTTTGGGGACTTCGCGATCATGAAGGTCAAGTGAAAGAACACTTTGGCAGAAAGTGTAAAGGCGCTTTCGAAGATCCTGTGACCCATGAAAGAGCGCCCTGCGGCTTTCTTTTTCGCTTCAAACGTTGTGATAAGTGTGGCGCTGAAAACGACATTGCCGCTCGCAAATGCAAATCCTGTGAAAATGTTTTGGTCGACAACGATAAAAAGCTGAAAGAGGCGATGTCTTTAAAAGATGCCCATGTTTTACAAGTTGAAACCATGACCTTTAGCAAAGGGCATGACAAAAAAGGTCGAGATCGATTGGAGATCCGCTACTACGATCACAGTGCGCAGTTTCTGACAGAGTACTTCTATTTGCACAGTCGTGCTGACTGCCACGCATTTTATTTCAATTTTATTCGAATGCACAGCCGTCTTCCTGAAAGAAAGATTTCGGTGCGAAACATCGACGAGGTTCTTCAGCAAAGTTCGCTGTTTCGCAAACCTTTGTTCGTAGTGGCTCGAAAGCAGAAGCATTACTGGGTGATCCGCGAGAAAATTTTCGAATAGGCGAGTCCACAACCTATTAATATTCTGACATCATACTAGGCTTTTTGCCATATGAAGCCGAAGTAGCTTGAGCTTTGCGGGTCGTGAATTCCATACTATTTAAACCATGCTAAGTTTAATGCTGCGACTAGTTCTCATTTTGGTTTCTGTGCCCTCATTCGCAAAACAGAAAAGACTCGTGACATTTATCACTCACGAGTCACCTCCTCACATGAGTGAAACAATGCCAGATGGTGGTGCTGTATTTTACAGTCTAAAAAAAGTCCTAGAAAAAAAAGGCTATGGTGTAAAGGTGGTTTTTGCACCGTCATGGATTCGCGCAAAAATGAATGCGGTGAAGGACCCGAAGTTTGATGGATATGCCCCTGTACGTACGGTCGAGTACACGGACCAGTTTATTTTTACTAAGCTTTTTTTTAAAAGCCCTTGGCTTATCGTAGAACGAAAGGACCGTCCTATAGTATGGAATAAAATCGCGGATCTTGGAAAATACACGGCTGGAAATATTCAAGGTGTCGAGCTGCGCGATGGAATCAAGGAGTTGGCTGAGGCCGGAAAAATTAGAATTGAAAATGTTGGTACACCTTTAAGCAATTTTTTGAAGGTGGCGACCCAAAGGGTGGATTTCGCATTTTCTGACGAACTGGTTTTTCGCTACACAATGGGAATAGAGCCCGAACTTAAACCCTATCGAGATATTTTGCAGCTGAATGCCAAGCCCATTGTCGTTGATAGTTATGGAATAGCTTTACGAAAGAAGCCTGAGTTCCGAGAGCTGATTAAATACATCGAACTTCACGAGACGGATTTTGCTAAGTACACAGAAGAATATTTGACCAGTCTTCTTCCCAAAACGCCTTAGAGTCCTGCAAGCCTTTAAAATCCGTTGCTACTTTGTAACACCCTTTGACGGCTTTTATTTTGATCTCGTGACAGACACCGTGCAATATTGGCAGACATTTGTGTTCCCTTTTAGGTACGCATAACAGGCTTCTGGGGAATTCATGAAAAGCATTAATTTTGATCAGTCGAACGCAACTCTTTTAATTCAGGTTTTTCAAAATTCGCCATCGTTCATGGCCTTAGTGGAAGGGCCTCGCTTTCTTTTTAAATTTGGTAACGCTAAATTTTCTGAGCTTATTGGCTCTAGAGATCTTTGGGGGCGCACGCTTGAAGAGGCTTTGCCCGAACTTTCAGAGCAGGGCTTTCTGAGTATTTTGAAAACTGTCTCGCAAACAAAAAAGCCTTATAAAGGTTTTGAAGTTCCTTTGTATCTGAATACGTCTTCGGGACGAGTGCATAAGTATCTGGACTTCACGTACCAGCCCATTCTATCCGATCATGGCAATGTCGTTGGAATCTTGTTCGAAGGCACAGATGTTACTGAGAAAGTTCTTTCACGGATTGCTTTAGAGAAAGCCAAGGGAATCGTCGAGAATGAAAGAAAGAACTTTCATTCTCTTTTTAAAGACACACCTCATTTGGTCGGTATTCTGCGAGGTCCGCAGCATGTTTTTGAATTTGTGAATGAAGCCCACGTAAAGCTACTAGGCTTTAATGCGACGGGTATGACGGTTCGACAGGCGCAACCTGAATCCATTGAAATCCACGAACTTTTAGACGAGGTCTACCGCACGGGCGTGACCTCTCAGCACTTTGAAATTCCCGTGACCCTGGGTGATCGTATTCGGTACTTCAATCTGACCTTCAGCGCTCGGCGTGACGATGACGGGACGATAAATGGCGTGATGATTCTGTCGTCCGAAGTCACCTCTCATATAGAAATGCGTAAAGAGCTTGAAGAATCAAAGCAACTGATTGCGCTAGAGCAGCATAAGTTAGATGCCATTTTCAATGTCTCGCCTGCGGCGATGGCTTTGTGGGTTGGTGAAGACATGCTCTTTGAAAAACTAAATCCAGAGTATCAAAAAATATTTCCGGATCGTCAGCTGCAGGGACGCCCCATGCTAGAAGCCCTTCCTGAACTTGCAGACCAGGTCTTTCCGGAATTGATCCGAAATGTTTTACGAACAGGTAAGCCTTTTGTTGGTACCGAATTCTTGGCGAAGATTCGCCGAGGCCTCAATGGCCCTTTGGAAGATCGATATTTTGACTTTACTTATTTTCAAATTAAGGATGCCCAGGGACGTCCATATGGTGTCTACGATCATGCGATTGATGTGACTGAACGAGTGATGGCAAGACGAGAGCTTGAGGCCGCAAAGGAAGAAGCCATTCGGGCCAATGATTTGAAATCTGCCTTTTTAGCAAATATGTCTCATGAAATCCGTACCCCCTTGGGTGCGATCATGGGATTTGCGGATCTTTTGCGAGACCCAGATCTGTCCTTTGAAGATCGGGTCAGCTATTTAGAAGTTTTGCAGAGAAATGGTCAGCAGCTGACGGTTATTATAAACGATATTTTAGATCTTTCAAAAGTCGAAGCCGGGCAGATGGCTTTGGAGTTTTTGCCCCTTAAGCCCGAAAATGTCGTGAAGGATGTGCTTTCTCTTCTGCGAGTTAATGCTGCGGAAAAAGGGTTGCAGTTAGGCTTCGAGTTGGATCCGTCAACACCAGTGGAAATTCATTCCGATCCGACCCGTGTGCATCAAATACTTTTAAATCTGGTTAGTAACTCGATTAAGTTCACACCTTCAGGCAGCGTTGTTATTCGAACTTTCGGCATTAAAAGACAGGATCGGAATGTCGCCGCGTTCGAGATCATCGATACGGGAATTGGAATTCAACCCGAACAGCAGGAGCGCATTTTCGAGGTGTTTGTTCAGGCGGATAGTTCGGTCACAAGAAAGTTCGGTGGAACCGGTTTAGGGCTTTCTTTGTCGCGACGACTGGCGCGAGTTCTGGGGGGCGACGTTGTAGTAAAGGAAAGCCATATCGGCAAAGGCAGCACCTTTCTTGTGACGATTGAGGACCAACCGGAAAAGCTTAAGTCCTTGGTGCCCATCGTGCCAGCCGCGGCCAACGCTACTCGTAATGAGCCTGTTGAAAAGGTTTTGGAAGGTGTGAAGGTTCTGGTCGTGGATGATACACCTGATAATCAACGGTTAATCACACATTTTCTGCGTAGGGTGGGGGCGGTCGCCGATGTTGTGGATAATGGCGTGGTGGCACTGGCAAAAGCATTTGAAGGAAACTATGACATCGTTCTTATGGATATCCAAATGCCCCAGATGGATGGCTATACAGCGACGCAACAGTTACGCGAGAAAGGTTTTCAAAAGCCAATTATCGCACTCACGGCCCATGCCATGGCGGAAGTCCGCAAAAAGTGTCTGAGCGTCGGTTACAGTGACCATCTGACTAAACCGATCAGCTCGGCGGAACTTGTAAAAATGGTAAGCCGTTATGTGCAGCCCAGGACTTAAAGTCCCCGGTCTTAGAAACTTCAAAGGGAACTATCTTTTTCTGCCTTTGTCTGTTCGAGGTTTCGCAAGGCCGCGATGCTGGCCTTAGCAATAACAAGCTCGTGAAGAAAGTCGATGACTTCTTTTTGATTTCGCAGACGATAGCGCGCTTCCGTGACACCAGCGCCGACCTTGATAGGAAAACCTTTTTCCCCTAAGGCGCGGAACATATCTTCGTCGGTACGATCATCGCCGATGCAGATGATGGAATCCAAATTCGTATTTCCCAACTGAATCAACCATCTTAAGAAATGTCCTTTGTTACACTCTGTCGCTTTGGCTTCAACAATGTGCGAGCCCATCGCAATTGAGACGGGCTCATTGGCCATTCCAATTTGCAGTTCATCATGTAGTTTTTTTGCCTGAAAATTCGCGAAGTCGGCCGGCGATTGTCGAAAATGCCAGACCAAAGAGGCGCGTTTTCTTTCAACCCATGACAAAGGAACGCGGTCCGTATAGTCGTTCATGACTTTTTCGATTTGGGGATACCAAGCCTGAATCTCTGAAGCGATTCGGCTTTGCCATTTTTCTCCAGGAAATTTGTAAAAAGCGCCGTGTTCTGCCGCAAGCCCTATGGGCATATCATCAAACTGGGACTCCAGAAATTCTTTGGATCTTCCGCTAATCACAAAAACTTCCATTTTTTCGTGCAGAGACAGCAATAAGTGTTTGGTTTCCTCTAAAAGAGTCGCCAGTTCAGGTCGTTTAGCTAAAGCGACCACGGTGCCATCATAGTCCAGCACTACTTTCATTTTTTTGGTCTGTAGAGACTTTTTCAGAGGCGCCGGCCATAAATCCTGTTTGGGCTGAATGTCCGTGACCTTACGACGGGAAATCTGCGTGATACCTTCAAGATCTTTTAAAAAGGCCAGCGCCCATTTGGTTGAAGAATAGCGGGCAAGAATTTCCTGTAAATGAGAAAGACGTTCGAAGCGTTCATCAAGACTCATATCGAAAGCCTGTTTTATGGCATCGGCAATCGCATCAGTATCCCAGGGATTCACGATCAATGCATCACTCAACATGGAGGCGGCACCAGCGAACTCGCTGAGAATCAAAGAGCCGGGAGTTTCCAGGTCTTGTGCCATGACGAACTCCATGGCGACTAAATTCATTCCATCGCGCTTGCTAGTTATTAAGGCCGCGCTTGAACTGCGGTACAATGCCAAAAGCTCTACTTCAGAGATCGATTTAAAAATATAATGAACGGGAATGTATTCAGGTGTCCCAAACTGACCATTGATCGACCCCACGAGTTGCTCGATGTCTTTTTTCAAATCCATATATGCGGGCACTTTTTCCCTTGTAGGAACTGCGATTTGGATCAAAGAAATCTTGCCGATCAGTTCAGGGTATTTTTGCAAAGCTCTTTGCAAGCCAAATAGCTTTAGTTCTAGCCCCTTCGTGTAGTCAAGACGGTCCACACCCAGAATGGTGAAAGGCACGTTGCTCACGCTGGCGTAGTAGTCGCATTTTTGCTGAACCTCCGCCGACGAGGCTTTGGCCTTATAAGCATCACTTTCGATACTGATTGGATACACGCCCAAGTGCGCCGTGTGGCCGTTGATATCGGCTTTAAAAAATGACGTGTCCAATCCTAAAATGGATTTCAAACTGACCGTGAACTGTCTTAAGTAGGAGTGCTCATGAAAACCAATGAGATCCGAATGGAGCATCGCTGATAAAATCTCTTCACGCACTGGCAACTGGCGAAACTGTTCGGCACTAGGAAATGGAATGTGCAGAAAAAAACCGATTCTTACTTGCGGCAAACGTTCGCGCAATAGAAGCGGCAAAAGAAGAAAATGAAAATCATGAATCCAGATTGTGTCTTTGTCAGTTGCCACTTTCGCGATTTCATTGGCCATGATTTCATTTGCTTCTTTGTAAGCATTCCAGTTTTCGCGATTGAAGTTTGTCAATTGACTTTCATAGTGGAAAAGCGGCCAGATAATTTCATTAGAAAAGCCGTCGTAGTACTTTTCGTACCTTTCCTTCGAAATATAAACAGGATAACTTTGTAGATGAGGATGAACTTCATGGACTTTGTTGCGCAATCGCTCGGCTTCTTCTTTGTCCGTATCAAATCCAAACCAGGCGAAGGGTTCGTCAAGACTTACACCGAGCAACGCAGAAACAAGTCCACCACTTCCTCTTTTTAGTTCGCCATCGGCGGAAATGTTGAAGGGCAGCCGGTTGCTGATGAAAATTCTTTTTGGTTTTTCTGACATCAAAGTCCTCCGAACGAAAGGGATTTTGGTTTTTAATGAAAGGTCTGAAAAATGGAAGGCGTTAAGTTCAATTCACCTCATCGTTACAATCATGGTTTGATAGGCAACTGTGCCTATTCTGCGTTGGTCGATGCGAAAGCTAATATTAGCTGGTTGTGCTGGCCTAGATTCGACTCTAGCTTTATCTTTGGTCCGCTTTTAGATTCCGAAAAAGGCGGACGTTTTTCTTTTATACCTTCGGGTAGCAATTTTACTTCGTCACAGTCGTATATTAAAAACACCAATATTCTGTCCACTCGCATAGAAACTTCAGATGGTGCTTTTGAAGTGATCGACTTCGCCCCTAGATTTAATTTATTCGAGCGTTATCATAAACCCTTGATGCTCTTTCGCAAAATTAAAAAATTATCAGGTCGTCCGCGTGTCACTGTGAAATGCAATCCCGTTGGTGACTATGGAAAAGTTCAACCCCGAGTGATGATGGGTAGTAATCATCTGCGATATGAGGGCCTTGAACAGTCTGTGCGGCTTACCACAAATGCTTCGTTGACCTATATCGTGGAAGAAAAGGAATTCACAGTTACAGAAGATTTATATTTCATTCTTTCCTGGGGCATTCCCCTAGAAGGACCGTTGCAGGCGACTTTTGAAGATTTTTACAAACGTACAAAGAATTATTGGACGACGTGGGTAGAGAATTGTCATTTACCGCAGGTCTTTCAGAAGGAAGTGATTAGGTCCGCGCTGGTTTTAAAACTTCATCAGTATGAGGACACCGGCGGGATCATCGCCTCATGCACGACGAGTCTTCCCGAGATTCATGATGAAGGACGTAATTGGGATTATCGTTTTTGTTGGCTGCGCGACACCTATTACACTTTGTCTGCTTTGAACTCTTTAGGTCAGTTCGACGAAATAGAAAAATACGCGCACTTCGTTGAAAACCTCAATCCTCATGATCTTTCTTCTCTTCAGCCCGTATATTGTATAGATGGCTCTGCAGAGATGACCGAGATCGAGTTGGCACTTGATGGTTATCTTGGCAACAGGCCCGTGCGCATTGGTAACGAAGCGGCTTTGCAAATTCAGCACGATGCTTACGGACAAATTTTGTTGGCGGTGTTTCGTTTATTCGTCGATGAAAGACTTGTCGGAAGAGTGGATCAGACCTCCGTGCGTCTTATGAAAAGTATTCTACGCTACATTGAAAAGACCATGGAGACACCGGATAATGGTGTTTGGGAGTTTCGCGGAAAACAGGCCATACACTCTTACACATTGATGTTTCATTGGGCGGGAAGTGCCGCTGTTAGAAAAGTGGCGCGTTTGATGAATGACGAGGATCTTGCTGCCCGCGCAGAGCACGCTATGAACTATGCCGCAGCTCTTTTGGAAAAGTGTTATTCGCAAAAGAAAGGTGCCTACGCCCAAGCTTTGGGATCTGACGAATTGGATGCCAGCGCTTTGCAGTTAATCACGCTAGGGTACTTTCACGACAAGCCGAAAGACCTTGCTGCGAAACATCTGCAAGCTATTGAAAAGGAACTGATGCTTTCGCCGGGATTTCTGCTGCGTTATAAACATGCGGATGACTTCGGCCATCAGAAGTCAGCATTTTTGGCGTGCAGTTTTTGGTATGTGGAAGCGCTAGCTCAACTAGGACGCGCTGATGAAGCCGAAGAAATTCTTAAGAAGATTATTGCCACTCAGAACCACGTGGGCTTGATGAGCGAGGACTTCGATGTGGAAACGCAGAGCCAGTGGGGAAATTTCCCGCAAACATACAGTCATGTCGGTTTGATCAACTGTGCTTTCGCCATTGATAAAATGCTTGCCGGACCCTCTTTTTTTTAAGAGGGCCTTGTGGATACCGTAACTACCAACGAGTGAAGCTAAGAGCTCTTGGTTTGGAAATCTGAGAGCCGTCAAAATAGCGTTGATTACAATAAAGACGGTTGTCAGTCGTAAGAGCGCAGGCTGTATAGCCGGCGGGATCGGCCTTCGTGGAAACAAAGGTCTTTCCCTGACTTAAATCAATAAAGGGCAAGTCGAAGCGTGTTTTATCCCAATAGTGAAGAGCTCCTGATGTCGCGACTGCCATCAGGCTAAAGCTGTTTATGGCAATATCCGCGTACGTTGTGCCTGAGTTGACGACTATCGGCGTGAAATAGTTTACGCTGGTCGACCAATCTCCCGCCGTCCCCCAACACTTTAAAGTGCCATCTGTCGTAAGACCGCATGTGGCTCTTTCGCCGATAACGACTTTCTGATAATTTTTCGCAGAGTCGACCACCGCAGGTCCAGAATCGGCGATGCCACCGTTGCCTAGTCGGCCATTGGTACCTTTACCCCAGCATTTCAATTTATCGGCTGTGGTGATTCCACAAACCATACCGTAATTAGTAAAAACATATTTATACTTCGTGCCGAAGTCGAGAATCATAGGTGAATTGACGTCTCCATTTAGCGGGCCACCGGAGCTGTCAGAACCCCAACATTTCATATCGTTCGAGGTCGTAATGGCACACATAAAAGAGGTTCCGCTGAGCGATTCAATAATATAGTCTGTCGCGGTATCCAAAGCCCTTGGAGTCATACTTCCTTGACCACAGCTGGAGGACCAACCATAGAGTTTGTTTGTTTTGCTGATTCCGGCAGAACAGTAGTAGCTTCCCACATACACATTTCCAAAAGCGATGCCAGGACCCACCGGCACAGGAGCGCCGCGGACATTGGTGGTTCCATCTCCCACTGAGCCTCCGACATTGTAGCCCGCACAAACCATTTCTCCGTTGGCTTTGATGGCGCAAGCACTGCTTGTAGTGGAAACAACTTTTCCTCCGGCATAGGAGGCGCCCTGGCTGATGACCATGGGTGTCTCGCGATATAGTTCAGAACCTGCATAAGAGCCCTGACAGGAAGCTTCGCCAGTCGAGCGGATGAAACAAATACTTCTATCGCCGACGGTGTAGGTGGCAACAGTTCCGTGAGGATAAATATCGAGAAAATAGGGAGAAAACGGTGGCGCCAATCGCATGTTCTGATAGTCGCCCATGCAGAAGAGCTCACCACCCATAGAAAGTGCGCACCCTCCGGCATTAGTATTCGCAAGAGAAATTTCACTGAACTTGTAATCGCTGGGTACCAGGGTAGGGGTGGTCACCGTGTGATCGAAAAGAGAAGTAAAAAGACCACGTCCTTGACCCCAACATTCCAGATCGTCTGTTGAAGTAATCGCGCAATTGAAATAAGAGGACGCCGCAACTTTTTTGTAAGTCGTTCCGGGATTAATGAGGGTTCTGGTAGAAACAGTATAAGTTGTGCTTCCGTTTCCAACCTGTCCCGCATTGCCAAGACCCCAACATTTAAGTTGATTGCTCGTGGTGATTCCGCACGTGGCGTTTCCTGGAGAAATGCTAAGATAAGTGGTTCCGTTATCTACATCCACCGGTGTGTGGAAATAGGTGTCAGAAGTGTTGCTAATCGTGGTGTACCAGTTGGCACCCCAGCACTTCGCGACGCCCGTCGAAGTGATTCCACAAGCCTTATCTGCACTCGCTGTAAGTGCTGTAAAAGCAGTTGCTGGCTCAACAGATGTGGGTGAAAGCCTTTCCGTCGTGTCGCCGACCCCCAGCTGCCCCCGCGTGTTGGCTCCCCAGCACTTGATGGTCCCCCCGCTGGTCAAACCGCAGGCGGCATCGGACAGAAGCGCGACGCTAACGTAGTTTGTACCAGAGTCAATGACCGTTGGATTTAAGGCACTCACCTTGTCGCCGGTTCCCAGTTGTCCGTAAGTGTTGGTTCCCCAGCACTGCATCTTAAATGCAGTAGTGACCGCGCAGACGAACTGACCAGAAACAGAGACATCAAGATAAGTTCCGCCTACGGAATTCTCGGTGGCAACATAGACTTTATCTTTATGGCCGACCCCTAATTGACCATAACTGTTGTCGCCCCAACAGCGCATTTTGGCGTCAGAATAAATGGCACAGCTTACGGCACCTGAGTGCGATGACTTCACAATGGTTTTATAAGATTTGTCATTGTCTTTGATGAGCACGTTCATCAAAGTGTCCCAACCTAAAGTCACAGCGGCATTGTCTGTATGAGTAAGATAAATCGCAAGGTCGTGATCTCCATCAGCAGTCGCATCTTCCAAGATATCAAACGTGATTGAGGCAGAAAGTGTATTGGCGGGAATAGTGATATAGCCTTCTCCCAGAGTATGTTGAAGCATGTACACGCTATTACCAGCATAAGTGTAATACACCTTGGTCGGTGTTGATTTTATTGCTGTTAGAGTGACTTGCAGCTCTAGGTTCGCGGTGCCCTCGTTGACTGATTTATTAGTGCTGGTGATATTGACGTTGGCTTCAGTGTCTTTGATCCAACTTGTGGTTGTGGCACTGTTATATGGCTGCCACAGTCCATTGATCGAGCTAAGGCCGACGGCGCAGACGGTGATGGGGCCGTTGGGCACGGCGGAAAGATTCAAGGTTGCATTGATGGCGACATTTGTTTCCGCCGAATAGCCTGAAGCAACGGAACAATCGATCCCGGCGCCGAATTTGTATTTGTATTTGCTAACGTTAACTCCACCGACGCTCATTGTGACGGAACTAGAAGTGCTGGTGCCAGTGGGTGTTCCTGAAATTACCACCGTCGGTGTCGCCGTAGAAAGAACAAAGCTTCGTGTCGCTGTCGACTGCACGGTGGAATTATGTATGAGGTTGACCGTGGCCGTGACCGTGTCACCGTCGGCTCCAGATGCCGTCAAAAGGAGGGACCAACTTCCTTCGGAACAGGTTGTGGAGGCGATGCTCGGGGATGTCGAAGAAATTGTCGCACCCGGGGTGTCGCAGTTTCCTGAAAGAGCAAGGCTCGTTGAAGTGTAGGCGTTCGCTGCAGGACTCGTAATATCAATATTGCGACTGACGACATAAGAGGCCGTGTCAGTAGCAACGGTTGTCGTGCCATCTTTTAGGCTTACCGTAATATTGACAGTCGAATTATTTGCAAGGGCCGACGTGTCGGCATTGAAAATCCAGGTTTCGTCAGGCAGACAAGTTGTGGTTCCGCTGATAGATCCCGTGATTTCAATTGTTTTTCCCGCTCCTGTGCAAAAGCCCTCTAAAGCAAGTTCATTTTGAATGGCATCACCTTCATTCGGCCAATCAATGATAATCTCGGGACCCACAAGATTAATCGAGTCGCCTTCGCAAAAAGACTCATTATGAAAGACATCGCGGAATTTCACAAAGAGGTCTTTGGAGCCGTTCGTTGTGTCTGAGAAGGTCCAATTTGCGGAAGAAGAAATGGCGGCCCAGGTTCCTCCGGTTAAACAATCGGGATCTTCTGTAAGATACATCTCGCGGAATGCTGAATCATAGGTCAAAGATGCGACAACCGTTGGTGTGAAAGCGGTGGTTTCTCCATTATTGATAACCAGAGTGGAAGGGGCCGGGCCACTTCCTGATAAAGGTTTCCAAACGATGTCAAAACCGGTTCTGTTAACACTTGAATCTGAGGTAAAAGTAAATTCAACATGTGCATTGCTTGAGGAAACCGTGATCGGGGCGATGGGATCGTTGCCTGAGTTTGAAAAGGCCTCATTGCCGTCGATGTACATACTTAGGAAATCGTAATTAGTTTCCGTGTTCATGAGGTCAAAGGTGAACTGCGTGGGGCCTGTCAGATTCAAACTGAAGGTGCAGGATTCATCATCCGAATAATTGCCGGCAGTTCCTCCAGAATCGACAAGTCGTCCGATCGCTACCGACGATGTTGTATCGGTACACATCGTCTGTAAAACGGGGTCTGGCCATGAAATGTCGTCTGAAATACAAGAAGTCGTTGCGCCGCCCGCCGTTCTGAAGAGCGCACTGACGTAGGCCGTTCCCCCTTTGAAAGCAGAGTCTAGCGACCAGCTGTCAACGATAGCGGCGTACGAAGTCCAAGTGGGAGCTCCCGTACATGTGGCATTATTAAATAGAGCCATCTCGACAAGGCTTGAGGGCGCCAGAATATTGAGATTTTCAATGCCTGTTGCCGTCTCGGTTTGTTGAAGGCCGCCAATAAAAATTTTCGGTGTGCCAACATAGGTATCGATACGCACAGGGGTCGAAAGATTTTTCGCCTTATCAATAGCCTGTACATAAACATAGTTTTGGCCCGGACTTAGAAGAATTGTGTTCGTCGTAGAGCTGAAAAGTTCCGTGGTGAACACGAAGACAGGATTTTGCGTCACGTAGAAGCGGAACTGACACAAATCCAAAGCGTCAGCACATCCCCAATTCAGCGGGACGCTGCTTGCAGGAAGAAGAACGTCATTCAGGCCAACGACCTGCGGAAGAATTCTATCTATTATTAATGTGGCCGTGTCTGCGATCAGAGCACTATCAAGACCTTGTTGTGCCGAGATGCTATGGGCGTCGGCGTCTGCAAAACCGCTGACATCCAAACTATCGGACCAAAGATTTTCACTGCAGCTAATTGATTTCACCAAGGTCGTATCAACATAAAGCTTCACTTCACCGCTTTCAGAAACACAAGAGCCAGAAACGGGGACTGCCGTGACGTTTGCCGCATTTGCAAAAATCGCCGGAGTCTTATTGCCGATCGCAAGCAGAGGCTTATTTTCGGATGACAAAAGTTTCGTGAGTTCGGCGGAAAGCCCGCAACCCATTAAGAAAAAGGGAAGTAATGAAGACAGGATGGTGCTGGTATAATTACGTGCCGGATTCATTAAGGAATTTATCGGCACTTTTTTGTATTAAGAGAGTGTAATTGAAGAAATATCTTCTTTTTTTAACTGTTTATGAGCGATTTTATGGCAGTAATGAGAAAATCCACGCCTAAATGCGATGTATTTTTTAATCAATTCGAAGCCTATTTTCCCTTAATAAGACGACCGTGGCTTGCCGCCGGATCATAGTCTTGTTGTTCTCAGAGGACGCCTTTTTCGCATGTGACTAGTTCGAGTGAATGAAGCAAGTACCGATATTTCGGTCTTCAATCAGGGCGAGCATCAGACCCGGTTTGAAGATCTTGATAGTGCGGTCACGGAGATCTATGGAGAATGCTTGCATAGCGCAATGCGCAATGTTATCTTGGCTCTTCTTTACGTTCCTGTCCCGGAGAGGTGGCCGAGTGGTTGAAGGCGCACGCCTGGAACGCGTGTGTAGGTCACAAGCCTACCGAGAGTTCGAATCTCTCTCTCTCCGCCATTTTCTGTTCTGTTCAATCCGAACCTAATCAGCAAAAGAAAATCATGGTTATCTCTGTAGTATGCACCAAGGGTGTTTTCTTCGATTATACCGAATTAATCTAGGGAGATCTTCTTCGCAGCTGCACATTTGTAGTTCGGGTTGTCGTTATCCTCTTCCTAACTACGGCAGGGTAACTACAACAAGTTTGTTACCCAAGTATGATATTAGAAAATGTCATCAAAGTCATAGTAAGCTGATTCATATGCCAACTTTCCATCGATTAAGCATTGAACCTTATATTCTTTGTAGGGTATGTCATCAACATTAACAATCACAGGCTCTACGCAAGAATAATTGCGCTCTTCAACAAAATAACGTTTTTTATGAACTGGCTTACCAGCCTCACTGATATTTAAGCGAAAGTGAAATGGTCCTCTATCAGAGGCACTCACTGCTGGATGAAACTTTACAACGATCTTTTCTTTCGATAGCTGTACATCTTTAATAAAAGTCCATCTTTCGTAAAAAAGTGGATATTTTGGATTCGCACCAATCTTGTCTTTATATTTCTTCCATGCCTTATACGAAAGATGATGTACTAAAGTTTCTTTTTCAGCCTTCGACCTACACCAAATATTTCTTAAGAACCCATCTAATGGCAACTGATCAGGAACTACAACTTCAGCATGTCTGTGAAAGATAATCTTTTGCCTATCATCAGAATCCATATTCGGATGAAAAGCCTGATCATGATAAATATCTTTGAATGGCAGTTGTATAAAATCATCCGCTGATGACATTAGAGTTGCATTACTCGAGGCTAAATTTCCCGCACTAAACTTTGAGTTTGCCAAAGATAAAACAGCTTTGGAGTCGAAAAGAAATACGACAGGCACAGGGCAATGCTTATCTGTACGGCTAGGACGAAAGCCTTCAATCTGATATTGCATTGGAGGACGAGGTTTAAAATACAAGCGCACATGTTCTGTTACAGCAGAGCGTGTACTTCCAATAATTTCTTGATTTGCAACATCTAAAGGGATTCCTCCACGAGAACCTAAAGCGGAACGACTAAGTAACTTGCCTTCAGAGATGATCTGTATCGCATTTTTTATATCCGTGAAATGGACTAAATATTTGGGCCACCACTTTCGAGAATCACCAAGCCAAAGCTCCTCGCGAAGACAATCGATAGAGTCACATATTTCTTGGGCATCAGGCTTTTGGGCGGGCATTGAAAACCTTTGGTTCGATCACGTTCGATTTTCTAACTTGAGAGTTTGTAGAATCAGGAACTAGTTGAATCCCGATGCTATCAAAGTCGCTACTAACAAACTCTTTATAGTCTCCAGTAACTCGAACAAGTTCACAATATGGCAGCGAAGACAATAATCCTAAAATCTCACCATATATACCTTCTAAAGAGTAATTCACGACCTGCTTACTCAAATAACCAAACCGTCGCAAAGTGCCCCATACATCAGTCATCTCTTCATTCGTTACCAACGATTTGTTATTAAAAATAATTCCATTAAGGTCATCATCAAATTCAATTGTGAAACCTCTTTTAGTGATTGGATTAACAAACTCTGAGTTCAATATGACTGCACTTCTTAAGTCTCGCAAAACTTCTTCATATGCCAGTAGCTGTGGCTCTGTTCGTAGCCAATGTTTCATGTCAGCTAAGTTTTTATGCTCAGGTTGAGATGCGACACCGACATCATGTAAATGAATGAAGACATCAATAGGAATGTTTTCCAAATATTTCTTCATCAGAGGTTGAACTTGAGTATTCCAATCAAGCTCACCATTTCCGCAGCCTAGTTTTGGAAATGAAATGCTGCTAATTCCATACTTGGAATATGTATCGCGGAATTTAGCTAAGCCAGCTTCGATATACTCAACTCTCGAAGGCTGTCTCCAAGTGGTTTTAGTTGGAAAATTAAGAACCCATTTGTTGTCGGTTTTATAAAGCCAAAGTTTGCCAGGAATTAAAAGCTTCTTTTCGCAGACTTCCTGATAACGAGGAAACATTTCTGGAAATAACGACTTAAATTGCTTGGCTAAACCTTTCCCCATAACACCTTCTGTGTTTACAGGATTAACCAACACTTTTGCCGGCGTTGTAAAAATGTCTCCGTTGACATATGTAATCAAGAGGTCCCCCAAAAGATAAGTAACAGGCCATACATTTTGATTCAATAAAAAGACTTAGCTAAAAGCGTTTAGATTCAATTCTAACAACGCCCTTCGGAACAAGTCGGACAGATGACAAATAAAACTCAATAGAGCGGATATGTCGACGCATCGCATGGTTGGCTGTTCGACTGACTCCTAAATAAAGTTTTACTAGAGCTGGAGGCTCACATGACGACGTTACAGTCATTACAAAGACAGTGAGGTTAGCCTAAAAATTTAGACCAGTTATAGCTTGAGTGGTCGTGTGTCTAAACTAGACCACAGAGCACAAAATGAAAAAAAGGGTTCACGGAAGAACAAGTCGTTAAAATACTAAATCGCAATCGTAACGGTGAAACTGCAAAAACACTCGGCAGAGAGTTTGGCGTGTCCGACGCTACCATTTATGTTTGGAAAAAGAAGTTTCAAAACATGACCGTTAACGAAGCAAAAAAGCTCAAGGAGCTTGAGGCCGAAAATGCACGTCTGAAGCGTTTGGTCGCAGATCAAGCTCTCGACATCGTTATGCCAAAGGACGTCAATTCAAAAAAGTGGTAGGGCTCAGTGCGCGGAAAAAATCGGACGAGCACTTAAGATCTAAGTACTCGGTGAGCGTTCGTAGTACGGCGACTGTATTGGACCTGAATCGATCGACAATGACCTATAAACTCGGCCATCGAAAGATGAGCCGCTGATAAAGCGAATGAAAGAACCGGTAACTAAAGATCGTAGGTTCGGTTTACCGCGAATTCATTTTCTTTTACGACGGGAAAAATTGGTCACTAGTCATCTGAATATTCAATCAACGCGCGCACGATGATTAAATTTTTCGAATCTTTGCCGAAGTTTCCAAAAAAACTTCGCTGTGACAATGGACCAGAAATGTCTTCTAGAGAATTTATGAACTGGGCATATAAAAATAATATTGCGATAGAATATATTCAGCCAGGAAAACCCGTGCAGAACGCATTCATTGAATCTTTCAATTCAAGATTCCGTGATGAGTGTTTAAACGAAGAGTTATTCCTTGATTTGGCTGACGCAAAGAAGAAGATCGAGAAGTGGAGAAAGTACTACAACGAAGAGCGACCCCGCTCTTCGATTGGGGCGAAAACTCCAAATGCTTTTGAAGAGGAATTTGAGATTAACGACGCAGGACCACTCAAGAAGAAAGTGGGTTAAAATTTCAGGCTAACCTCAGGACAAAGTTGATTTTTTCAAGAATACTATCTTGGTGAATTGCTCCTGGAGCTCAAAGAACGGGATTAAATCAACTAAGTCGGGGGCCGACCGCCTAATTGACATTGCGCCTTCTCTTTTGGCGCTTCTAAGAGAATTGAAAGCTCAAGCTGAGGATCAGCATTGGGTCCTCCCTAGAAATGATAGATGGGATCGAGGGCAACAGGCAAAAGATCTCAGGATGTTCCTTCAAGTTGTGGGTTTACCCCAAATCCGCTTCCATGACCTGAGAGCAACTTGGGCGACACTCCTGCTGGCGCAAGGAGTTCAACCCTTTAAAGTCATGGCAATGGGTGGACGGAACGACATGGAAACTATGATTTTATATAAGGAAGGCGGGATTGAACACCAAAGATGCTATGAAGGGTTTTGACTTATCAGAGTAAACATCATAGTTTTAGTGATGGCAGAGAAGGCCCGAGCTTTTAAAGCTTTTCAAAGCACTCTCTCTGCCATCTTCGTGATCAAATATTAACGAATTACACGTCTCAATTTTTGGTCAGTACCGCATGGTCTATTAAACTAAAGATTCGAAAAAAAGGGCTGCTAAAGTTAAGAAACAGAACTGCTCGCAGCACATAGTGGAGTTCAGAATGGAAAATGAAATCAACGAGCTTCGAAAACTCCTTCGAGAAGCCGATGAATTAAGAGTAAAAAAATTAATCTTACCTGACGAGAAACCTGCGCGCCTTCTGGGGGTTAACGGCACCATATATCTCCTACGCATTCTTGATAGATTTAGGGACCTGCTGATCGCTTGCATCTCAGCCTATGAACATAAACGAGTCCTTTCCCTTTACATAGAGGTCAGAGCTCACTTTGAGACCACCGCTAGTTTAATGTATTTTTATGGGAAACTTTGTGAGTTTTATGACAACGCTATCGACCTTAATCAAATGGAAGAAGCTACAAATCGAATTTCTTCGGGTTCAAAATTGAAACCGGACTGGAATTCAGAGTTGCCCGTGCTTGACCCGGTAAATGTTCTCACAACAATAAAACATGCAGACAGAATACTTAGGGAAGCCGGCAGCACAGTAGATATGTTCGCAGGCTCTTACAATTTCATTTCCGAGCTTGCCCATCCGAATCATTTCGGGTTGATATACAAATCTGAGGTCTCTATTGAAGAAGGAACCATTACGTTCTTAACTGACGAAGACGCCTTCCAAAAGCATTCCAAAGGAGCCATTTATAAGTTGCTTATCTCAGTCAATGTTTTTATGCAGTGGTATCAACACGCCTTCAGTCTGTTAAAGAAGAACGAGACTATGCCTCTTCTCGTAAGGTAGTAGATGCCAACTTGTCGTAGTAGGTAGT
This sequence comes from Bdellovibrio sp. ArHS, assembly GCF_000786105.1. NCBI lineage: Bacteria > Pseudomonadati > Bdellovibrionota > Bdellovibrionia > Bdellovibrionales > Pseudobdellovibrionaceae > Bdellovibrio > Bdellovibrio sp. ArHS. Next base: position 157,782 of record NZ_JTEV01000011.1, on the reverse strand, counting down.
TGATGGCAGGGAAAGACCTCAATATCGTTGATGATTTTTTTAAGGATTCCCTCTCCGCCAAATTTATAAACTCCACGCTCTCAAAAATCTTAGCGATCACTATCTATCCCGCTTTCTACGCACATAAAGTATCTTACTTAGTTGCGCGATTGTTTGTCCGTGAATGTCGGTGACGGTGAGGAGTAAGTCGAATACGTACTAGTCTCCATCTTTGGTTCTTTCTTTGATGGTGTTCAGTAATTCGTCGTTGATAACAAATTAAGCTGTTAAGCGAATTTTCCTCGTTTAATATAGTCAATAAGGGCCGTAGATAGGACCCCAGCCAATCGAAATTAGACTTGTCCGTGAGCTTAAGCCACCTTCGACAGGGGATAAACGATTTTTCGCTCCGATTTTATTTTTGCTCCCGCGGTTAGGTGTGCGGGCTCGATGCGATCTTTTCCCATTAAGTGAAAAACTGTTTCGCCTCGGGCCAAAAGATAGTCTGAAATAATTCTGCGATGACAGCGCCACCATACGGCTTCAGAGCACATTATTGCGCAACGTTTTTTTCTTCCTAGTTTTATTAGCTTATCCAGACCCTGCAAGAAATCTTCCGACAAGGCATAGTCCGCGTAATTATGAAAACTGCTATTCTGCCAGAATCCGTTTTCCTGGGTGGGTACGACTTTGCTTTTGCTTCGCAAGCCTCCTAGTTCGGTAAGATGGCGATAGCCGATTTTGAAAGCGGCTAAATCTTCCGGAAGGGTGTCTTTGTTGTATTGCGGATTTGTGCGAGATCTTGGGACTGTGCGAACATCGACGACCAGCTTAATATCTTCGGCCTGCAAAAGATGCACAAATTCTGCAAGGCTTCGCGTGGAATGTCCCACGGTAAAAAAAGGTTTGTCTGCTGTCTTTGTGGATTTTTGCACCTTCATTAAAGATCCTAAGTGGGTGCAGGGCCTTCATTTTCCTGCTGTACTTTTCGGTAAGACGCCTCGACACGAGCTTTACGCACTCTTTCAGCTAAAAATCCCCAATAGACGATTTGATATACTAGAAATACAAAGATGCCACCAGAGACAGCTAAAAATGCGGGCCGACTGTCTTCCCATTCATACATCGCTACGAACAAGGCTAACGGATGCATCATAAACAATACGGCGTGCAGCCACATCTCTTCTGCCGAGCAGAATTTGCGGTGGACCCATTCATCTTTGGTAACGGAAATACAAGACAATGTCGCCATCACATAATAGATCGCTTCGGTCGTGGGAGTTCTTTCCGTGAAAACTAAAAAAAGCAGACAGGCGATAACGCTTATGGTGTCAATGGGGTGGCTGATCACCTCCCATTTAGGCAGCCCTCGTTTGCGATGAAAAAAGAATTCATCAAACAAGATGGCAGCTCCCTGAATGGCGGAGATAATCAGGAAAGCGCTCATAACTTCTCCATCAATCCGGCACATAGTGTGAGGCCCGGCCCGAATGCATAGCTGATTATCGGCGTGCCTGAAGGAATAGCGTCATCGTTTAAGATTTTTTCCCAAAGATGAGGCAATGTCGCTGACGACATGTTGCCTCGTTCTTTAAGCAGGGCTCGGCTGGCTTGAACTTGGTGATCCTTCAGATTCATCTGTTTTACGACTTGATCAATGATTTTGGGACCACCGGGGTGAACGGCAAAAAGGGCACTTTTAGAAAATTCCGCGGGGTCCAAACCACGCGCATTCAACCAGCGATAGGTGAACTCACAGATTTTTTTTCCGACCATCGTCGGAACGTCTTTAGATAGCGTCATTTTCATGCCCCAATCTGAAACCATCCACTCCATGGCGTCGGTCGTGTCCGGGACGAGTTCTTCGTAAAGGGAATGAACTTTGAATCCCTTCAGAGGCTTTTCCGAAGTCATCGAATAGGCAATCACACCATCGGCAAAAAGACTTTGAATCACCATTTGTTCGAGCGAAGGATCTTGTGGATTTAAATGCAGACTGCAAAGTTCAGTATGGACTAAGTCCACGGCATTCTTCTTGCCTAGAATTTCCTGATTCGCCAAAAAACCCGAGGCCATTCGCAAAGCCGGAAAGGCTCCATAACAGCCCATATGATAAGAGTGAGTCACCGTAACTGGCTTTGGCGCTTTTACAGCCACCATTTGCGCTGCACTTGGCGAGACATAACCCGTGCAACTGACATGAATAATGTCGTCAGGAAAAGCTCGTTCCGCATAAAGCTTGTTAAAAAGTTCTACGACTGTTTTGTGATAGAACTCGTGTCGGTGGTGCATGCTGACGCCGCGAGGAGCTTCTTTGACTGGATAGATCTTATTTTTTTCCCAGTCCGTGTGCTGCGCATCCGGAATAAAAAAGCTTCGTGTCGCGATCTGTGTTTCAGAGCACGCCACCCGCGAAAGAAGTTTTGCATATTCCTGTTCCGAGTAGGCCTGATCTTTTTGGGCCGCTTTATAAATAGCGGCCAGCCATTTAAGACCGTCGCTTTGGTTTCTAAGATAAGGGGGCTGAATGGAGTGAAAGTTTTGTAAGTACATACCAAAATGCTTCAGGAACACCTGTCACTTCGGTAGATCCAGTGTTAGGAATCACGAGCTTTTGGATTGTGATCGCCACTCTTTATCGACAATTAAGCGAGCGCCACGCTTAAAAGTAAAGTACGCATAAGCCCATTGCCAGATAACGAACACTTTGTTTTTAAATCCAATTAAATAGTAAACGTGGATAAATAACCAAAGAAGCCAGGCAAAAAATCCGCTGAATTTAAGGCGGTGAATTTGTGCAATGGCTTTGCGCCGACCGATTGTGGCCATCTGTCCTTTGTCGCGATAGCGAAATTCACTTCGTGGTTTCCCATGAATCTCCTGTAGAATTTCAGTGGCGGCATGCTCGCCTTGTTGCATAGCCACAGAGGCTAAGCCCGGCAAGGGTTTGCCATCAGTAGCGATGTAACAAGCTTGATCACCAAGGACGAAAACCTCTTTATGTTCTTTCAGGCTTAAATCCTTTTCAATGATAACCCGGCCGCCAGGATCTAAGGGCACTCCCAAAGTTTTATTCAAACTCGAAGGCTGCACACCGGCGGCCCACAAAATAGTAGAGGCTTTAACAACCTCATCACCAAGAACAACGGACGTTGCTTTAACGTCGGTGACTCGCGTGTTTGTCCAGATCTGCACACCTAAATCTTCAAGATCCCGCGCTGCTTTCCGCGACAATGATTCATCAAATGCCGCAAGAATTCTTTTTCCTGCTTCAATCAAGAGCACCCGTGTTCGGGAAGGATCGATCCGTCTGAAGTCTTCTGTTAAGGTGTGTCGACTTATTTCCGCAATGGCACCGGCAAGTTCGACTCCGGTGGGACCTCCGCCGACAATCACGAAAGTCAGATGTTGTTTCTGTTTTTCTGGGTCTTCTTCTTTTTCGGCAAGTTCAAAGGCAATTAAAAGACGTCGCCGAATTTCCGTGGCTTGTTCCAATGTTTTTAAACCGGGGGCATTTTCTTCCCATTCGGGATGTGCGAAATAACTGTGTTTGGCGCCACAAGCCAGAATTAGATAATCATATTCAACACTGCGATCAGACACTTCCAGGCGACGCTTTGTTAGATCCACGGCCTTCACATTATCTAGGAAAACGGCGATGTTTTGATACTTGGAAAGCAGGCCTCGAATGGGGCCGGAAATTTCAGCCGGAGAAAGACCTGCTGTCGCCACCTGATACAGAAGAGGTTGAAAAAGATGATAGTTACGACGGTCAATCAAAGTCACTGAGACTTCGTCTTTATTGCCTAAGGCCCGCGCCGCCTTTAAGCCTGCAAATCCACCACCGACGATGACAACTTTTTTAGCTGACATAGAAACCTCGATTGCACGCTGCCATTTTAGCACTCATGCAATCAGAGGGAATCACTATCTTCTTTTTTCGTAGTGATGACAGGCTGTTGATAACGGGGCGTTGTTATTTAACGACCCTGTTGCTTCGAACCAACAAAACGCAAAGTAAAAGGGCTGGAATGCCCACAAGAGCTGTGCTGACAAAGAAAAGGGCATAACCTTCCATCAATGTTCGGCCCTCTGAAAAAGTTTGGACCATGACCCCAGAAAAGCCCTTCAGCACTTTTCCTAAAAGGGCATAGAAAGAACTTAGCAGAGCATATTGGGTTGCCGTATATCCAAAAGTCGTGAGACTTGACATATAGCCCACCAAAGCAGTTCCGGCAAAACCCGAGGCAAAGTTATCTATCACCATAGCGGCGGTGAAGACATCATTGCGCGCGCCCAAAAGCGCCAACAAAGCAAAACCGAGGTTTGAGGCGGGACCGATGACGGCTCCGACAAGAAGAGTGGAAATAAAACCGAAACGAACTGCCGCCAACCCTCCGGCGGCAACGCCTACCACAGAGGCAACCAAACCGACAGAACCGCGAACAGCGCCGACAGTTTCCTTAGTGATGCCAATATCCGCATAAAAGGGGTTAGCCATGGGGCCCATCATAAAGTCGGAAAGGCGATACAGGCTGACCGCCGCAAGAATAAGAAGAGCTTTGTTGCCATGTTGTTTGAAGAAGGCGATGAAGGGACCACAGACCGCATCGAAGATTCCTCGCGCAGTCCAGATTGTTTCCGTTTGATGGCTGGTGATGTTGCGTCCTGGTTCGACCGCCAGAAGTGTTGCGACAAATCCCACGGCCATCAGAGCACCCATGATAGAATAAGACAGAGCCCATCCGACAGAGGCCGCGACAATAAGAATGATAGCGTCTGTTAATAAAAGTGAGGCGCGATATCCCAGTTGGTAGGCTGAAGAAAGAAGAGCCATGTCTTCACTGGCATCAGAGACTTCGATCCGCCAGGCGTCGACGACAATATCCTGAGTGGCGGAAGCAAACGCCGCCAGTGCCGCCAAACCTGTGAATATCATCAAGCCGCCTTCAGGCTTGATGATCGACATCCCAACCAGGGCGCCCCCAATAAGAACTTGTGAAAGCACCATCCATCCACGGCGGCGACCTAAAATCTTTCCAATGACCGGTGCATCCGCTTTATCAATCAGTGGAGCCCATAAAAACTTAAGCGAATAAGCCAAACCCACCCAAGAAAGAAAGCCAATGGTTGCCAGCGTAATGCCGGATTCACGCAACCAAAACCCCAAAGTATTTCCCACCAGCATAAAGGGCAAACCGGAAGAAAATCCTAGAGCTAACATGATCGCCACTTTGGGTCGGGTCACGGAACGCAGAGTTTGTGTCCAAGAAGGCTTCGTCGATTTTTTTGTCGTTGTCGTCACTAGCTGTTCTTTCTAAGTTTTTTTCTCATCTTCCAAAGAAGGTGGCTGATGTAAGGACGGCGGGTTTCCCCCGTTGTCACCATAAGTAATTTAGTAATCTTGAGGTTCACGGCGTCCGTGTAAAGCAGAATAAGCATTTCGGAAATAAAATTGGTGTTCAGTGTAACGTAGTTGTCGGTGCCGACGCCTAATTGCACACCTTTCTTTTCCCACCACGAGAAGGGGTGATCCTTATAGTCTTCAAATTTACCGGTCAGCTTGTTGTTTGAAGAGGGCAGTGAAACCAGCGTGACGCCTTTTTGGATCATACGATTTAAGACATCGTGCTGGTAATGCTCCACTTCGCGTGCGGTGTGAAACTTCGCTTTGACAAAAAGAATATCTTCTTCTGGTGTTAAAACGATTCCTTTCAAAATTTTTTCCAGGACAGCGCGATTAAAACCCCAGTCGAGCTCGACAAGTTCCCGGTACAGCGGATCTTTTTCGCCGATGGGTTGGCCTTGCTGATTCTTGGCTTTGATGTCCTGATAAATGCGATGGAAGTATTTGTTGGGATTGATGCCTAGACTGATCCCATGTTCTAGGGTGTCGATGTGCCAGATGTTCATGGCATTGTCGACAGCCTGAATGCCTTTTTTCAAGGTGTGCCAGGTTTCGCCGTGATGCGAACGAATTTTAAAACCACGATATTGCAGTTTTCTGAAGCCGGCCTGCATTTCGTTGAAGTGTTCCTTACGATAAAGTTCGCGTTCATCACCGACAGTGTCGACGTCGGTAAGATAGCGCGCCAGAAATGGATATTTATCCAGCATGGCAACCAGATCGTTGACCTGATCCATAAAGTGATCTTGTCGGGTTTTATATTTATCTGCATCGAACTGATTGGCTTCTTTGCGGAATGACGGCGACAAAATAAAATCAAAATTGGGATGACTTTCTTGAAACTTTTTAAAGCCGTCATACAGGCCCAAGACCACATCCTCTGAGGTCACGTCGTCAATTCCTGGAATCTGCTCGGAAGAACTGGAGCTGGCCCGCGAAAGTGAAAATTTCAGACGAACGCGGCCGACATTGTGTTTGTGATAAAGCTCTTCCGCCATGTGAAAGGCGGCGTCTTTATGAGCCTCACGAGAGGTGAAGATCAGCTTGGGAAGATACAGGATCTTTAGATAGCGCGAAAAGCCTTCGTTTTCCTGCAAGCTGATAAGTTTCTCAACATCCTGAACGTTGCGAATGGGAATGGCGCTATCGCCGTAGACCTCTTTGATTTTTTGCTCATAGATGTCTTTGTTAGGTCCTTCCAACAGCTTCTTCAAACGCGGAAAAATATAATCAGCGGTGATCGCACCGGTCAGGTGAATATGTTCTTCGTTGTACTTTAAGGGGAAGTGCTTAAAGAATTCCGCCAGCGCCGCAGAAACCGGATGTTTCAGAAGAGCGCTGATCGCGATTTGATTGATTTGAAACCGATTTAAAAGTTCTCGAAATTCCGCGACCTGCTTAAACGCCTCAGGATGGCGCGCCTGAAGATCTGAAGTCATGAGAAGATCAATAGTGTCAGAAAGCGAAATACCATTGGTTTCGCTGATGATAGTAGTCAGTGCTGAGGTCAGCTGGTTGTGAACGTCCGTATTCACTCAATTCCTCCTTCGAAGAGGTTAACGAGGAATCAAACTCTTGTACATGACTTTATGGGGCCCGATATCTTTGATATCGAACAAGGGACCGTAGTACTGAAAACCCAGTTTTTCATAGAAGGGAAAGGCTTTAATTCGGGCATTGAACCAGATGAAATCACAGCCTTGTTTTTTCAGAAAGTTTTCCCCATAGGTCAGCAGTCGTCCGCCCAAACCTTGTCCTTGATGCGTAGAATCCGTGGCCATTCCGCGCAAGCGATAGGAAAGTTTTGACGGAAAGTCAGGATGTGGTTCCTGTACGAATGTGGCGATCGTGGCAAGGGTGCCGTCGACATAAAGACCGAAGTGAAATGTTGACTTTAGATAGTCACCATCGACCTCACATTGTTCGACACTTAAAAACGGTTTGAGCACTCGCTGCCGAAGGGGCAGAAGGTCTTGAGTGGTTATTTGTCTGATTTCGTAATTCACTTTTATCCTGTACTTAGCCTTAAGTAGGGCGCCCAATCAGGGGGGACGTGGTCCTCGCTGATTTCTAATTGTAATGTCGGCAACCAGTTTGGTGCGCGAGGCTCTGTCAGTAAAGGCATATTTGCGGTGCGAGGCGTGCGATTTGCTTTTTTCTGATTGCACTCGCGGCAGGCGGAAACGACATTTGTCCAGTTTTTGGGGCCATTTTGCGAAGCGGGAACGACGTGATCTAAAGTGAGTTGTTTGGCGGGAAGTTTCGTATTGCAGTATTGGCAGGTGTAATTATCGCGGATATAAACATTTTCTCGACAGAACCGGACGGCCGCGCCGGAGGTTCGAGGTCTCACGTAACTTTTCAGCCGCAAGACGCTGGGGAGTTGAAACCTCCGTTGAACAGACCGAGCAAACTCAGAGTGATATTCGAGAATCTCGACTTTACCCTGAAACCACAATACCAAGGCCTTTTGCCAACTTACAACCCTCATAGGTTCGTAACTCGAGTTGAGCAACAAAGTCCTCAGCGAGGACATGTGCATCATGCGTTCCCCCCTCAGGCGATCCTAACTTTTATTATAGCGAATTCGCTTTGCATATTTCAAGTCCTCCTCTTAAATAATCAAAAGAACGGGGTGTTTTAGGTTGAAAAAGGCCAGTATCAATGAGATACCGCGAACTTAAAGCCACAAGGAGGCATCAAAATGAGAAGAGTTTTGGCATTCAACTATGTTTTAAAGGGACCTGATGGAAACGTTTTAGATGCTTCTGAAAACGGTCAGCCACTTCCGTTTCTTGAGGGCGCAGGCCAGATCATTCCTAAGTTGGAAGAAGAAATCAAAGATCTTAAAGAAGGCGACAAAAAAACTGTGAAGCTTGCCGCAAAAGATGCTTATGGCGAAGTGAAAGATAACATGTTCATGGATGTTCCTAAGCAAGAGCTTGCGCACCTTCCGCAACTTGAAGTGGGCGCGCATCTTCGTTTGGAATTGGGCCATGGCGCGCACATCGTGCGAGTTTCAAAAATTTCCGACGACTCTGTGACTCTTGACGGAAATCATCCTTTGGCGGGACAAGATTTGGAATTTGCGATTGAAATGGTTTTAATTCGTGAAGCAACGACTGAAGAAGTTTTGCATGGACACCCCCACGGTCTGCACGGAAACGCGGGTCACTAAGTCGACCCAATGAAAGGCCCCTCTACTTGGGGCGGGCCTTGAGTGCGATGAAAGACCACCATTAATCAACTTTTGAATTTGGAAAAGTAAATGCCGTCGTTTGATATTGTTTCGGAAGTAGATGTTCAGGAAGTCGACAATGCTATCAACCAAGCTCGTAAAGAGGTTGAAGGTCGTTACGATTTTAAAGGCAGCAAAGCCGAGATCCAATGGGATAAAAAAGAAATTACTTTGCTGGCTGAAGATGATTACAAAGTCGAAGCCATGGGCAGCATTTTGCAAACCAAGCTGCATCGACGCGGCATAGATATTAAGGCTATTAAGTTTGAGAAGATGGAAGAAGCAGGTGGCCGCATGCTGCGCCAAAAGGTCACTTTGGTTCAAGGGATTGACCGCGAGGTCGCTAAAGACATCATAAAATTGATTAAAGACTCAAAACTTAAAGTCCAACCGCAGATTGCGGACGATAAACTTAAGATCACTTCTAAAAGTATTGATGAACTGCAAGAGTGCATCAAACTGGTGCGGGGCGGGAATTTCCCGGTACCCTTACAATATAATAATATGAGGGCTTAAAATTGGGCTTGCACAGAATTTAGGCTGTGCTAGCCTTAAATAAGTTTAGGTCCCGTGTGAGTGTTCTCGATTTTATATGGTTCGAAGGCTTCCTCGGGTTTTTTTTGAATCCACAGGAGGTCTTTGTGGCTAAGAAATTATACGTGGGCAACTTGCCTTATTCAGTAGACGATGAAGCTCTTCATCAGCACTTCGCACAGTTCGGTGCGGTAGACTCAGCAAAAGTGATCATGGACAGAGAAACAGGCCGTTCTAAAGGTTTCGGTTTTGTTGAAATGGCTGATGATACAGGGGCTGACGCTGCAATTGAAAAAGCAAACGGCATTGAACTTAGCGGTCGTGCTATCAATGTTTCTGAGGCTCGTCCTCAAGCTCCTCGCGAGGGTGGACCTCGTCGTGGTGGCTTCGGCGGCGGTCGCGGTGGCGGCGGCGGTGGTGGTCGTGGTTTCGGTGGTCCTCGCGGTCCTCGTAACTAAGACGCCCGAAGTTTGACGAAGTCAGACTTGTCATAGTGTCTAACAAAAGGTCTCATAGTCCTTCTATGAGACCTTTTTTATTTTCACATCGAAGTCTTCTTATTGTCGTCTTTCTTCTTTTCTCAGCCTCTTTTTCTTATGCGCAAAAGAAATTAATCGTACTTGGTGATTCTCTCACCGAGGGCTATGGCGTCGCGAAAGATGCCGCATATCCCGCGCTGTTAGAAAAAAAATTGCACGAGGCCGGAAAGAAAGAATGGAGCGTGGTGAATTCTGGTGTGAGCGGCTCTACCACGGCCTCGGCGATCTCGCGCATGAAATGGCTTTTTAAATCCAAACCTGAAGCGGTGCTTTTGGTTTTAGGCGCCAACGATGGATTGCGGGGTTTGAAGATTGAAGACAGTCAAAAACATCTATCTGACGCGATCGAGTACGCCAACGCACAAAAAGTGCGAGTGATTCTTGGTGGACTTTATATGCCGCCAAATTATGGCGTTGCCTACACTGATAAATTCAAAAAAATGTATGAGTCTTTAGCAAAAAAATACAAGGTCACATTCATCCCCTTTGTTTTAGACAAGGTTGCGGGAAATCCAAAATACAATTTAGCTGACGGCATTCATCCCAATGAAGAAGGCCATAAGATAATTGCCGACAACATCTTCCAAGTTCTGAAGGGGGAGCTGTGAGTTTAGTTCTGAACGACGTCCGTAAAAGTTTTCGCCAAGGTGAAACCGAAATCCAGGTTCTTAAGGGACTGGATGTTTCTATCGAACCGGGGCAGGTTGTTTCCATCGTCGGACAATCGGGCAGCGGTAAGTCCACTTTGCTTTCTATTTTAGCGGGTCTGGAGCGAGCTGACGGCGGGGAAATCCTGGTCGACAAAGTAAATCTGACGCCTTTAAGTGAACAAGAAATCACTCTTTTCCGGGCCCAAAATATTGCGATCGTTTTTCAGCAGTATCACCTCATTGCGCATTTGACAGCCTTGGAAAATGTGATGTTGGCGTTGGAAATTTTAAAAATGGAACGCCCTCGCGAAAGGGCGCAAGAAGCTCTGGAAGAGTTAGGCTTGGGACATCGTCTGAATCACTTCCCAAGTCAGCTCAGCGGAGGCGAGTGCCAACGTGTCGCCATTGCCAGAGCCCTGGTCGTAAAACCCAAGATTCTTCTGGCCGATGAACCCAGTGGAAATTTAGACACCCATACGGGTGATAAAGTGATGGATGTGTTCTTCGATATTGTTCGTAAACACAAAATCACTACGATTCTAGTTACCCACAGTGAAGCTTTGGCAAAAAAATGTGAAAGGACTCTTCGTCTTGAAGAAGGTCGTTTGAGGGAAGTCTAATGTTATTCAGACTGGCATTCCGTGAACTTCTGCGCAGTTGGCGCTTTGGTTCGTTTTTTATTTTCAATTTGAGTTTAGGACTGACGGGTTTTGTTTCTCTGCAGGCATTCAACACAGCTCTGGAAGCGGAAATTGCTGCGAATGCCAAATCCATTCTGTCGGCAGATCTGGCGGTCTCGGCGCGCCGTGAATTGACGGAAGAGGAAGTAAAAAGAATGCGCGGGGTCTATCCCTCAGGAACCGCGGAATCCAAAGTTTACGAATTTTTCGCGATGATCAGTTCCGCCAAAGGTTCACGCTTGGTCTTAGTGAAGGCGATCGATCAGGCCTATCCCTTTTACGGCGAATTAGAACTGGAATCGGGCGCCGTCATTCAAAACCAGACGGCGAAGTCGATTTTAAATTCCGAAACGGCTTGGATCTATCCCGAACTCAAGTCCCAATTGGGATTGGATGTTGGCGATGAAATCAAGCTTGGTAATTTGAATCTTAAAATCACGGATCTGATAAAAAAAGACGCCACACAAACTTTCAGAGCCGCCAATCTGGCGCCGCGGGTGTTTATCAACCGCGAACTGCTGCCAAAGTCGGGACTTCTGCAATTTGGAAGTACTTTCAGCATGGCGTATTTGTTGAAATTTCCCGCCAATGTCAATGAAATGGTGGTGCGTGAAAGCATGTATCATGCCTTGATTGATCCGGGCGTTTCCGTCGAAACGCCATCATCTGCCGGTGAAGATTCGGGGCGACAGTTGGGCTATCTGTCGGACTATCTGGGTCTTGTTTCCATCGTCGCTCTTTTTATGTCAGCTTTGGGGGCGGCCTACATCTATCGTCTTTTCCTATCCACGCGAATGAAAGAAATTGCGATCTTAAGAACCTTGGGGTTGCAAAGTTGGCAAGCTGTGAGCGTTTACATTCTTCAGGCTTCTTTATTGGGTTTGATTGCGACTATACCAACGCTGCTTTTAAGTCATTTGATTTTGCCTATTCTAAGTAAACTTCTGGCAAGCTTTACGCCCTTTGATTTGCAACCTCAGGTGACGTTGCAAGCCTTCTTGGTTTGTCTTTTTATGGCGGTATTTGGCAGCTTTATCGTCAGCCTGCCGTTCTTGGTGAAGATTTTTGATCTGCGCGCGAATAAACTTTTCAGTGAAGAAAAATTTGCGGTGGGCGAAGGACCAAGACGTTACTGGCCCTTTCTGCCAAGTCTTATTCTTTTTTATTTTTTAAGTGTCTATCAGGCGCATTCGTGGAAGACGGGAAGTGCCTTTGTCGGGGCTTTGATTGCGGTTATTCTATTGTTGTTAGTTATTGGATACGCCACAGTGAAACTGGCGGGAACTCTAAGGCATTTTCAAAGCTGGTACCTGAGGTTCAGCTTCCTCAGCCTTTCTCGTCGTGCCGGGGCCAGCCTGGCCATCTTTGTGGCATTGGGTTTAGGGGCTTTGCTGATCAATATCCTTCCGCAGCTAAAAAACTCTTTACAGGCCGAGTTTCAGTTTGAAGGACGGGGCAAAGTTCCTTCGCTGTTTATGTTTGATATTCAGGACGAGCAGCTTTCCGGTGTACAGAAGGTCCTGCAAGAAAATCAGGTGCAGCCCTTAGGTCTATCACCCTTGGTTCGCGCGCGCATTCTTAAGGTGAATGGTCAGGACTATGAACGGAAAATTGAAGAACAAGGATTTAAAACCCGCGAAGAAGAACGGGAAGCTCGTTTTCGCAATCGAGGTATTAATCTTTCTTATCGTCATGACCTTTCAAGCTCTGAGTATATTGTCGAAGGTCGGCCTTTTTCCGGGAGCTACAATCCTGATAGTCAAACTAAGGCAGAACTTTCTGTCGAAGTTCGATTCGCCGACAGAATGGGATTTCATGTTGGCGACACCTTGGTTTTTGATGTGCAGGGGGTTGAGGTCGAAGGTCAGATCATCAATCTTCGCAAAGTGAAATGGACAAGTTTTCAGCCGAATTTCTTTATCCTGGTTCAAAACGGTGTTTTGAACGAAGCACCCAAAACCTGGATTGCTGCCGTCCCCTTTCTGTCTGAGGAAAGAAGAGCTCAGCTTCAGAATGAAATGGCGGCACAGTTTTCTAATGTGTCTGTGATTGATGTCGTGCGAACAGTGGACGATGTTTTAAAGACCGCCGAAAAGATGAGTTGGTCTTTGGAACTTATGGCGGCCTTGGCCTTGGTGACGGGCTATATCGTACTTTTTTCGATTGTGCGCAGTCAGATCAAACTTCGTCGTTGGGAACTAAACATGCTTAAAATTCTGGGCGCCTCCGGGGGCGAAGTCGCTTGTTTCATCTTGGCTGAATTCGCTTTCCTGGCATTTCTTTCGGCCTTAGCGGGAGCGCTTTTAAGTATTGTCGTCAGTTTTTCCTTAAACACTTTCATTTTTGAAAGTGACTTCAAGCTGTCCTGGTCCCAACCATTGACTTCCGTTGCACTTATCACCGCCTTAAGCTTATTGATTTCTTTTCTTGCCAGCTTAGATATTGTAAAAGAGAGTGCATTGGGTATCTTACGCGAGGAAAAATAATTGATGATGACGCCGAACGAGGCCTTGGCAAAAGCAAAAACAATCTTGGATGAGGGGGGAGTCATCGGCTTTCCCACCGAGACGGTCTATGGCCTGGCTGCCCGTATCGACATTCCTTCGGCCATCGAAAAGATTTTCACCACCAAAGAACGTCCTTTTTTTGATCCCTTGATCGTTCACGTGGCTTCTATTGAACAGGCCAAAAAGGTGACCGCTTATTGGGGACCGGCGACTCAGGCGTTGGCGGAAGTTTTTTGGCCGGGACCCTTAACCATGATTTTGCCGCGCGACCCTTCGGTGAATCTGATGATCACGGCGGGGTTGGACTCTGTTGGTTTGCGAATGCCGAATCATCCCTTAGCGTTGGAGCTGCTTCAACAAGTGGGTGTGCCTTTGGCGGCTCCTAGCGCGAATAAATTTGGGCGCACTTCGCCGACATCGGCCAGTCACGTGCGTCTGGAGTTTAAAAATGAAAATGTTTTCGTCGTTGATGGCGGAGACTGTCAGATCGGCATTGAATCCACGGTTCTATTGGTCCGTCACCGTCCCGAAAAAGTAGAGCTTTCTATTTTAAGACGAGGCCACGTTCTTAAGTCAGATATTGAAAAAGTGCTGGCTGATAAGGGCTTCACTTTTGAGTTTCTGGAAAGTGTGGATAAGCGGGAATCCCCGGGCCACATGAAGCATCACTATATGCCTCCGGTGCCTTTGATTGTTTGTCTGGAAGCGAGCAGAGAGCCTTCTGATGTGCTTCGCGAGGTAAATCAAAAAATCGGTCAACTGCCAGACGAAATCGAAAGCATCAAGATCATAAAGCCCAAAGAAGGGATTGTGACCCACGCTGTTTTACGTTTGTCTGAAGATCCTTTGTTGGCGACCCGCGAATTTTACGGAAAACTGCGGGAAGTGGCGGCTCAAGGTCCAGATTGCATTTTGTTTTATCGCGAAGCGCACCAGTCTGGAGAACGCTGGGAATCCCTGTTTGATCGTTTAAATAAAGCGGCTTCTTTGATTTTGTAGGAATTCTGTCAGTGTCCAACAACAGAATCCTGAAAGACTTCTGACAATTTTCAAATTCAAATCTCGCTACACTGAGGTTGATTACAGGGGAGGGGCCTTTGATCAACTCGTTAGCTTACACAAGTCTTGAACGTGTCTCTTTGAATCTTCAGTCGTTCTATCAGCTGCGTCTGAATAGAATCCATAAGTTTAAACCAAAAATTGAAATGCGTTTTGAAGTGGGGCCCTTTGAAATTAAAACAGTCACAAACGTCGACGAATTAAAGGACGCTTTGGCTTTGCGCTACGAGGTGTTTCACCGCGAAATGCTGGGGAAGAGGGCCTCATACGGCGTCGATGTGGATAGCTTCGATTTTGATTGTGATCACCTTATTATTAAAGAAAAGCGCACTGACAAAGTTGTCGGAACGTACCGGTTGAATTGCTCTTTGTTCACTCAGAACTTCTATTCCTCCAAAGAATTTATGATGGGCCATATTATGCAGCTTCCGGGCGTAAAGCTTGAGTTGGGCCGCGCGTGCATTCATAAAGATCACCGCCGTGGAATCTTGATTTCCTTATTGTGGAAGGGGATTGCAGAGTACATGGCAGCCACAGAAGCTAAATTGCTTTTTGGCTGCGCGACGGTGAAAACAGATGATCCGCGCGACGCCGCTCTTTTGACCCGTTACTTTGAAGAGGAAGGACGCATCTTTTCAAGTTTCCGCACGCGTCCCACATTGGCTTTTACCATGCCGATGCTTGGCTATTTTTTGGATGAAGTTCGCGGCCCTCTCACGGAGACTCAGAGAGCTCAGGCCGAAGAACTTCTTCCGCCTCTTTGTCGGGCCTATTTGAAAATCGGCGCCTCTTTGGGGGGCGAACCCGCCTGGGATCAGGAATTCCGCTGTATTGACTTCCTGACCATTCTTCAGCGCGAGGACCTCAACAGAACTTTATGGAAAAAGTTTAAGTTGGATGGGACTCAAGTATAGTTTTTGATTTGTTACATGTGAACGAGCTGTGAGTTTTATCACTCGGCTCGTTCTTCATTTTATGTGGCCCCTTATTCCGACTATTTTTAGAAGGACAGGAGGGCCTATGCGTTCAAATATTTGGAAGGGCAGCATTAGCTTTGGTCTTTTGAATATTCCCGTGTCGTTGCAAAGTGCTCAGCAGGACCGGGACATCCATTTTTCTCTTCTTGATGGGAAAGATCTGGCCCACATCCAATATCGAAAAATAAACGCCAAAACAGGACGGGAAGTTCCCTACGATCGCATCGTCAAAGGCTTTGAATATAAGTCGG
This sequence comes from Bdellovibrio sp. ArHS, assembly GCF_000786105.1. Lineage (NCBI taxonomy): Bacteria > Pseudomonadati > Bdellovibrionota > Bdellovibrionia > Bdellovibrionales > Pseudobdellovibrionaceae > Bdellovibrio > Bdellovibrio sp. ArHS. Next base: position 141,961 of record NZ_JTEV01000011.1, on the reverse strand, counting down.
GTCAATACGTGGTCATGAATGATTCCGACTTTGACCGGGCCAATCCCAAGGCAACCAAAACGATTGATATCGAAGACTTCGTTTTGCTGGATGAAATCGACACTATGCTTTTTGAAAAGCCCTATTATCTGGCCCCGCAAAAAGGGGCGGAAAAAGGATATTTCCTTTTAAAAGAAGCCTTAGAGCACACCCGAAAAGTTGCCGTGGCGAAAATCGTGATCCGTACGAAGCAACATCTTTGTGCCATCATGGCTCGGGGAGAATATTTGGTTCTTGAACTGTTGCGGTTTTCTCATGCAGTGAAAGACGTCAAAGAAGTCGACTATATGAAGGATGTTAATAAGAAAGTGCACTTTTCTGAGCGAGAGCTGAAGATGGCCGAGGACCTGATCAAGGGGATGACATCCAAGTGGAAGCCCGACAAATACAAGGACACATATTATGAAGACCTTATGAAAAGGATTCAGGCTAAAGTGAAGCAGGGCAAAGGGAAATACGTCGAAGAGAAACCCAAAGAAGAGCGCGTGGAAGAATCCACCAATGTCATCGATCTTTTGCCACTTCTTAGAAAGAGTATAGAAGCCAAAAATAAAAAGGAACGTACCGCAGCTCGTACGCCGACAAAGCGGGCCGCTAGTTCGGGCAGGAGGTAAGTATGCCTCTTAAGGAATACGTAAAAAAAAGAGATTTCAAAATAACTTCGGAACCGAAATCCACTCCGCGCAAAAAAAGAAAAGACCAGGAGGCGCACTTGATGTTCGTGGTGCAAGAGCATCATGCATCGCACCTGCATTATGATTTTCGACTGGAGTTTAATGGCGTTTTGAAAAGTTGGGCTGTTCCCAAAGGTCCTTCTCACGATCCTAAAATCAAAAGGTTGGCGGTGGAAGTCGAAGATCATCCGGTGTCTTATGGCTCTTTCGAGGGCGTAATACCTGAAAAGCAATATGGGGCCGGACGCGTCTACATTTGGGATACGGGGACCTGGGAACCCATCGGCAGTGTGCGTGAGGGTCTAAAAAAGGGTCATCTTGAGTTTAAACTCAAAGGAAAGAAGTTGCATGGCCAATGGATGTTATTAAGAACAGGCCGCCCCGCAAGCGGTCGCAAATCCCAATGGCTTTTGGTCAAACGAACAGATGAATATGCGATTCCTAACGATGAGGTCGTTCCGATCGAGGATGAAGAGGGGAATGTTCGTCGATCAACGCGAAAGGCTTCGTCGGCTTTAAAAAAAAAGCGCAAAGAACACGTCAAAAGACTGCCTGATTTTATTCGGCCCATGCTGGCAGAGTTGGTTAGTGAGGTTCCAGAGGGTACCAGGTGGATTCACGAGACAAAGTTTGACGGGTATCGAACTCAAGCGCACATCGAAAAAGGAAAAGTCCGTCTTTACACCCGAAGCGGTCTGGACTGGTCCGAAAAGTATCCTGGTATTTTAAAGAGCCTGCAAAAGCTCTCTGCTGACAATGCTATCTTAGACGGCGAAATCGTCGTCTTGGACAAGGAAGGACGCAGTGATTTTCAGCGTCTTCAAAATTCCCTAAAGTCGCATGATGTGAACGATCTTATTTTCTATGTATTTGATCTTCTTTTTTTGCAAGGCGAGGACTTGCGCGAGCGCCCTTTAATAGAACGTAAAGAGCTGCTTAAGGCGCTGCTTGCGGATTTGAACCAGCCCTTGATTCGCTACAGTGATCATATGGCAGGTCACGGAAAGGCGTTATTCAAAGAGGCCTGTGACTACCAGCTTGAAGGAATTATCTCCAAAGATCAGGAGAGCACGTATCAATCTCGTCGGGGCAGTTCCTGGGTGAAGACAAAATGCAAATTGCATCAGGAATTTGTTATCGGTGGCTACACTGAAGGAACGGGCGCCAGATCCTCGTTCGGGGCTTTGCTGTTGGGTGTCTATGAAGGGGATCAATTGCGCTATGTGGGAAAAGTGGGAACGGGATTTACTGAAAAATCGATCGAGGATATTTTAAAAAAATTCGCTCGCAAGGAACAGAAAAAGTCCCCTTTTGACATTAAATCACCTCGAGAACGCGGCACTCACTGGTTGAAGCCGGGCCTGGTTGCCGAAGTGACCTTCGGCAATTGGACGTCGGATAAAATTCTCAGAACCGCGGTGTTTCTCGGCTTGCGTGAGGATAAATCTGCAAAAGAGATTCACATTGAAAAGGCCAAATCTCTGGATGATGTTATGGAAGCGCCGAAAAGGGCCGCAAAGAAACGTCCCAGTGTCTCTGAAGGTACTCTACGCCAAGAAATTTCGAATCCCGACAAAATTCTTTATGCCAAAGAAAAGATCACAAAGCTGGATGTAACGAAGTTTTACCAAGATTACGCAGATCTTATTTTGCCTCACCTGAAAGATCGGCCTCTGAATCTGCTGCGTTGTCCGGAGGGAACTTCGAAACAGTGCTTCTTTCAAAAACACATTTCGGGAAAAATTCCAGAGTCTTTGACTCCTGTCAGTATCAAAGAGCGCAGTGGAACCAAATCCTATTTTACCCTGGATTCGCCAGAAGGACTTTTGGCCCTGTCGCAAATGGGCGCATTTGAAATTCATGTGTGGGGTTCTCGTCGAGAGGCCGTCGAACATCCCGATTTGATAGTCATGGATTTCGACCCTGGTCCGGGGGTTTCTTGGAAACAAGTCGTTCAAGGTGCGGAAGACCTCAAGGAAATTTTAGATGGTCTGGGTTTGAAAAGTTTTTTGAAAGTTTCCGGAGGGAAGGGACTTCATGTTCATATCCCGGTGGCGCCGATTTACAGTTGGGATCAGATAAAATCATTTTCTCAGACCCTGGCGCAGGAAATGGCTCAGCGAAACCCGGATCTTTACACCGCGACTCTTTCCAAGAAAGCGCGCGACAAAAAGATTTTCGTCGATTATCTTCGTAATGGGCGGGGGGCTACGGCCGTGATGCCGTACTCTTTGCGGGCTCGTGACAAAAGTTCTGTGGCGATGCCTATTGAATGGAAAGAATTGCGCAAAATCAAAGGTCCTGATCAATTTACCTTGGAGAAAGCCATCGAACACATAAAGAGAAGAAAAACAGATCCGTGGAAGGACTATTTTAAATACAACCAGAAAATTTCCATTCTTAAGCCGGTCCTATGAATCCAGAAAAACTTCCCAAAGAACTGACGAGTCTTGTTGATTGGTCCGTCACTGAGCTTGGCAATGTTATTAAGTCTGAACTCGGCGAAACAGGTTTTGCCCGTATCGAGTCGCTTCGTCAATACGTGAAGACCGAAGATGGCGGGAAATTGACCGGCCTTCTAAAAATGAAAAAGGATTTAAGTCTGTTATCGGCCGAGGATAAATACGCCATCGCCCACAGCTTTGCCTTAATGTTAGAACTTATCAACGCTTGCGAATCCGCTTATAGAACCCATCGTCTTCGTCAGGAAACTCAGGTGCGAGTCGAAGATGGCCACGCTTACGGTCGAGTGATACATGTCCTGACTGCGCACCCGACAGAGTCGCGCAATCCTGATATCATCTATTATTTTAAAAAAATTCAAAGTCTTTTAGAGCGGCATTTGGAAGAAAGCCAAGAAAAGCATACAGAGGAACTTTTTGCTCTTCTTAAGATAACCTGGCGCATCCCCATGTCGAAGCAGCACAAGCCGTCTGTCATGGATGAGGCCGAGTATATTTATTCCTTATCGTTGCATGAAGATGTGATGCGTGTTTACGTTGAGCAGCTATCACAAAAACTGCCCTTTTATATTCGTTCATGGGTGGGCGGGGATAAGGACGGTCACCCCGGTGTTAACGAAAAGACCATGCTGGGAAGTTTACAAATGTCTCGGCATTTCTTGTTGCAGTGGATGCACTCTAAATTTTCCATCTTTATGAAAGATCTTGAGCCGCTGGCTCACACGTTTGGTAAACACCAAGATCAGGTATCCCGGCTTTTAGGGGTTGCGCGGAATATCCATAAAACACTGAAACAATTAAAACGCATTCAAAGTAAAGACGCAAAAACCGTGAAAACCCTGCAAGAAAGTTTGGCCGTTCTTTTGACGGACTACCAAAATTTTTTAGGGATAAAGTCCGAACTTCTTGATGAAATGCGACTGCTTTTAAAGGTTTTCCCGGGGTTGGTGGTGCCGTTAGAACTTCGTGAAGATTCATCTTTAGTTCACGAAGCTTTGACAGTTTCATCCAGAAAGTCTGTGATCGCACGAATGCTTCAACAGTTGGGCAAAATCACCGGCGACGGAGATCCTCGCTTTTATGTACGAGGCTTCGTTTTAAGCCAGACTGAAAGCGTTGGTGATTTGATTGCTGGTGTTCAGCTTGTGGAAAAGTATCTGGGCAAGGCGCGACTGCCCGTGGTGCCTCTTTTTGAAAGTGCTCAATCTTTAAGTTCTTCTGTGAATATCATCGAGAGTTTTTTAAAGAGTTCTTCCCGTCGCAAATGGGTTGAAAACTTCTGGTCCAAGAAATTTGAAGTGATGCTGGGATACTCGGATTCGGCAAAAGAAAATGGATCATTTCCATCTCGTTTTCTTATTTACTCGGCCGTTCGCGAATTAGAGAAGGTTATTAAAGATCACGGTCTTGAGCCTATTTTTTTTCATGGCTCCGGAGGAAGCGTGGAAAGAGGCGGTGGAAGCATTCAAGAACAGACAGAATGGTGGCCTCATTCGGCGTTGGATACGGTGAAGATGACGGTTCAGGGCGAGATGATCTATCGCAACTACAGTTCGCCGGAAATTTTGAGCAGTCAGTTAGATCGGTTACAAACGGCGCGGGATCAAAGTCAAAAGAGTGAACAACGATTTGAAAGTCCCCGGGCCCGCAAGGACTTATTAACTCTGTCGCAATTTATGCAGCAGTCCTATCAGGCACTTTTGCAGGAACCGACATTCTTGCAGCTTGTTGAAACAGCCACGCCTTACACCTTTCTGAAAGATTTGCGTCTGGGGTCGCGACCAACGAAAAGACAGGGGGCCGTTGATATTAAACATCTGCGGGCGATCCCATGGGTTCTTTGTTGGACTCAAACCCGCATTTTATTTCCCAGTTGGTGGGGGATGGGCAGCTTTTGGAAGAATTTAAACGAAGAGGGTAAGATCCACTACGTTCGAGCTTTTGTAGAATCGTCTCTGTTCCGCTCCTATATCAAGCTTTTGGGATTCACCTTAGAAAAGGTCGAGCTGGAAATTTTCTCGATGTATTTACATTCTTCGGAGCTTCCGAAGGAAGTGGCTGAAGAGATGGTCAAACGCTTCACTGAAGAGTATGAACAATGTTGTTTGGCTGTACGAGAAATCACAGGTGAACCCAGTCTTCTTTGGTATCGTCCTTGGTTAGAGACAAGCATCGCGCTGCGCTCGCCTCTGATTCATCCTCTGAATATCCTGCAGTTGATTGCTTTGAAAGACAAAGATGTCCAGTTGCTTAGAGAAACTGTCACCGGTATCGCCAGTGGCATGTTGACCACCGGATAAAAAAGTTTCCTGGCACTTTCTTTGAATAGACTTTACTAGGGATTCTTCCTGGTGGCAAAAATGCTCCAGAAGAAAAAGGGGGATTTATGGGTAAAGGCGTTATTTTTGCGGCAGCAGCAAGTCTCTTTATATTACAGGCTCAGGCGCAGGCTCTTGAAACTGTTGAAATCGCAGGTAATGCCTGTGAAGCAGCGGTGGGTACTCACGAAATTCGTGAAATAGCCTCCGGAAGATTTGTAATCCCAACAAGCCTGTATATTCGGAAAGATGAAGACAAACGTGTGGCGCGAGGAACGTGCACGTTCGCGTTGAGTCTAAAAGCATCTTCCGGAAAGAAGATTGTCGTCGCAAACTCGCATCAAACAACCAGTCTTCGCGCTTATCCGGCAAATACCAAAGTGCGCGTGGATTTGGAGATATTTAAGGCAGGCGAGCAATCAGTAAAACAAGTTTTGGAAGTGCAGGCTTTAGAACAGACGGCGAAACTTGAGAAAGCACTGGGGCAGCAAGGCGCAATTCTGGAAACCAGTTGCGGCGGTTCTGCCATCCTGCGTGGAAACTTGGCGGGAACAGTGATGGGCGAGGGGCGTGGCCGTATTTTCAGTCGGGACTTAATCCTGAATATAGAGGAAGTCGACTGCGCAAATTGATTTCTTGACCTATTTTATTGCGCAGGTTTTAAATGACCCTGTGGAAAATATTGTATCGGTCGTCCGCGGCGTCGTTAAAATTCTTGTTTTTACTGCCATCATTCTTACATTTTTGATTTGGTCTTTCCTTTGTCATTTTGTAGTACGATCGCCCGAGAAACGCTTAAAGACTTTTTCGGGCAATGCGCGCTTTTTTAGCGGGCTCATTCTTAAGGCGATGAATTTACATCTTGTGGTGAAAAACAAGCCTGCCGAAAGCGAAAAGTTTCTACTGGTCAGCAATCACATGGGATTTATAGATATCATGATGTTGGCCTCGTGCACCCCGATGTTGTTTGTGACGTCGGTTGAGATGCGTGAGACTCCGTTCCTAGGTCTTTTGACGGAATTGGGTGGTTGTATTTATGTTGAACGCCGCAGCCGCACCCGGATTCTAGATGAAATGAAAAACATAGTTGAAACTTTGCGAAAAGGTTTCCGCGTTGTGCTTTATCCTGAGGCGACTTCCACAAATGGCGAGCGGGTTTTGCCCTTCAAGAAAACTCTGATGATGGCGGCAGCCCATGCAGGCGTTCCTATTCAACCCGTTGTGATCAATTTCCGTAACATCAACGGCGAAGACTTCACGTTAAAATGGCGTGACCACGTTTGTTGGTATGGCGACATTCCTTTCGCCACAGCGATGTGGAGAGCGGCGACGTTGAAGTCGGTGACGGGTGAAATCGAATTTTTAGAGCAAATCGTTTCAACTCCCGAAGATGACCGGGGTGTGATCGCCGACAAAGCTCATTCCCTGATTGCCTCCAAGTTCGTACCGGTAAAAGGCCTTCCTGTGGAAGAACAGTCTCCGGCAGAGATGGAAGCAGATCCTACTTGATTTTCAAAAACACATATGTAAATAATGTGTAAATGAGGAAGATCATTCATATTGATATGGACTGCTTTTATGCCGCGGTGGAAGTAAAATTTCGCCCGGAGCTTAAGGGGAAAGCCTTGGGTATTGGTGGTCCTCCTAACACCCGAAGTGTACTGACGACTGCCAGCTATGAAGCTCGTAAATATGGTGTGCGTTCGGCCATGCCGTCATCGCAAGCTGTGCGCTTGTGCCCGCATCTGATCTTAATTCCTCCTCATTTTGACTTATATAAAAATGAAAGTCGCAAAGTCCGCGAAATTCTTGAAAGATTCACAAACAAAATCGAACCTCTTTCGCTGGATGAAGCCTATTTGGATGTCACTGATTGTGAGCTTTTCGGGGGCAGCGCCACCTTGATTGCGCAAGAAATTCGTCGACTCATTTATACGGAATTAAATCTGACGGCTTCAGCGGGAGTCGCCCCGAATAAATTCTTGGCAAAGGTCGCCAGCGATTGGAAAAAGCCCAATGGGCAATTTGTGATTCGCCCTCAGGATGTGGCGGCTTTCGTGCGTGATCTTCCGATCGAAAAAATTTTTGGTGTGGGCAAGGTCACTGCCCAAAAAATGCATGATTTGGGTCTTCACACCTGTGGCGACATTCAAAAGTACACCGTCCTCGAGCTTCATAGTTGGTTTGGCTCCCGAGCCCAGGAACTCTATGACTTTGCACGAGGCGAAGATCATCGTCCTGTGGTGACGGAATGGGAAAGAAAGTCACTGACCGTCGAAGAAACTTTCAACCGCGATCTGCAAAGTTTAGACGAATGCCGTAGGGTCATTCCGACCCTTTACGAAGACTTTGTTCGTCGACTTGAAAAAGGCCAATATCAAGACCGCATCAAAGGGTTTGTTGTGAAATTGAAATTTTATGATTTTAAACAAACCACCCACGAAGAAGTCGCTAGGAGTGTTCCCACGAAAGAGGACTTTCAGCGCCTTTTAGAAAAAGCCTGGTCACGTCGCGAGGTGCCGGTTCGCTTAGTGGGACTGGGGGTGCGTTTGGGATCGCAGAAGAAGTCTGTCCACAACAATGACTCGCCGCAAATGAGGTTTGCAATTTAGAAAAGAATACATAAAAGGTGGTGCGCTTTTTTTTGGCACTATCATTGCTTCATTCGTCCTCGGCTTAAGGGCGGTGTCATTGAGACATCGGTTAAAAGAAAGGACCACCATGAAGAAGATTATTTTATCAGGGCTTCTTATCACCACACTATTTTGTAATACAGGCTGTGACTCTTCGGATATTGCAGCGGGAGCTATCGGCGTTGCCATCGGCATTGGCATTGGCTCCAGCCATGATGGCCATCATCACCATCATGATCGTCGTCCTCCACGTTATCGTGAATGCGGAAGACATCGTTGTTACACTGCCGAAGTTCCAGGTTTGGTTCAAGCAGATCCAGACGTGGTGGCATTCGCAGAAAGACACCAAATCCAGTTACAAACTGCTGAACAAATTAAAGCAGCTTTTGACCAAGTTCCAACACAGGGACTAGGCGCTTTTGAAGCCATTGGTTTGAATGAAAAAGCGATCAAGGCAATTGCAAACCGCAGTTTGCCAAAGACAGAGACTCTTAAAGCTGTTGCGCAAAAGTTGGATATCTCCGAAGCGCAAGCGCGCGACCTTATGAAAGAAGTGATTGCTGATTTCGATGCGCAGGCATCGAATGTGGAAAGTGCTTATTGGCAGTCTTGCATGGCGAAAGGTAAATGGAAAACTCCGCAAAACATGTATTGCACAAAGACCTTCTGGAACGGTTGCAGCCCGGAAACTGGCGCGACTCTTTGCATGTAATTTAGTTTTTTCGGGAGGATGGACGAAAAGCCTCCTCCTGAAGTTTGAAGTGAGCCTCTGAATCAATGATCTAATAGAGGGCCTTCCAGATTCTTCTTCTGTCGCGAGGTCTCTTCGCTCTCACTTTTCTGAACTTCTGTCGGTAACGATTCAATGTAAAGAGATTGCCCAGGAAGCGCTAAACGAACTTTCTGTGAATGAAGTCTTTCCTGAATACTCCATAAAATATTTTGTTTGATGTCCATGTGGGCCGTGAAGTCAGGGTTTTGCACCCAATAGACAAACTCAAATTCGACAGACGATGATCCCAGGGCATCCAGGTGACTTCTTTCCAGTTCGATGTCTTTTTGTTGTTTCACGATTTCGCTGATCCAGGAGGGAATTTGCCTGATGATGGGAAGGGGTGTTGTGTGAGGAACACTGAAGCGCAAAGCCACCCGGCGTTTCCACATCCGTTTGAAGTTTTGAATGCGACTATCTAGAAGATCGCGATTTGAAAACACCAGTTCTTCCCCAGAAAGACTGCGCACACGAGTCGTTTTGATGCCGATGTTTTCCACTGTTCCCATTTGCGGGCCGACGGTGATAAAGTCACCGACCTCGAAAGGTTTATCCAGAACAATAGACAGCGAGGCAAACATATCACCCAAAATATTTTGCGCCGCTAAGGCTACGGCAATGCCGCCAACACCTAGTCCCGCCAGCAAAGCGCCGATGTTGACTCCTAGATTGCTTAAGCTGATCAGAACCAGTGCGATGATGAGGGTGCCTTGAAGAACGGTGGTGATGATACCCATCGCAGAAGCTGTACTGGCATTTGTGCCGGTTTTCTTTTTAAGATAGTTGTTTTTCCAAAGCTGAATAGCGTACAGGCCCCAAATACCTAACTGCGAAGCCGTCGCGAAGACCACAAGAGCTTTGCCCACGGCCAGCACGCGGGTGTCTGCGCTCATGGCATGAAGAAGAGGAACGAAAATCCAAGTAAAGATAAACCAGGACTTCGTGGCGGTCAGGCAAGTCGCGATCGTGTCGTCAAGCTGTCTAGAAGTTTTAGCGGTGATGTATTTCAAGCGGGGAGCCACCCCTTTAAGAATGGCTTTGATAATCAGGGTTCCAAGAACGGCGCCAATCAAAGCAAAAAACCACGGCCAGGGTCCTCCCGTGGCGGTAATGACTTCTAAGTCGTGTCTCATCTTTGAATTCTGAAGATTTTCAAACATGTGTTTCCCTTCCAGAACGAATGGACCTATCTATTGCAGTTCAGATCGCGAATTTGTTCAATTCTGGCGGGACTATTGTGGGGAAAGTCAGGACAAAACGCTAAAAATGGGCCGTCCTCATTGTTTGCTGACAATGGTGGGTCGCTTCTCATTTTCACCTGTGGCAATCTGTGTTCGTAACGATCCCAGAGAAGAAGGTGTTTATGGTCAGCTTAACCGTCGTAATATTATTTTTTGCAATGGTTTTTGCCGGCATCTACTTCGTCTATAAGATGAATAGAACAGAAACATTACACCATCGATCTCATGGTCGTAGACCGCCAAAACCTCAACGATGAAATATCTGAGTCAATGAGGATGATGAGTTTCTTGGAATAAGTAGTTAGGAAAAGAAATTCGGCGGCGAAAAGAGGAGCTTGAAACGCTCCTCTTTTTTTATTTTTAAAATTCTTTTTTCCACTCGTCTTCTTTGAAGCCGACAAGATGAATTTTCTCGGAAATAACAAAAGGTCTTTTCACCAGCTTGCCATTCTCAGAGAGAAGTTTGATAGCTTCCGTCTCGGTCATGCTTGGAAGTTTTTCGCTTAATTTCATCTCTTTGTACATTACGCCCGAAGTATTAAAAAGATTGCGAATACTGCCGCCGCGAGCTTTCAGGGCGCCCAGCATTTCCTTTAGCTCCTTTTGCGAAGGAGCCTTGTCGACGATCGGAAGTTTTTCGTATTTTACTTTCTTTGCATCTAGAAATTTTAACGCCTTCACGCACGTAGAGCATTTGGCATATTCATAAACCTTAAGCATTGCTCTTCACCAACCATCCACACATCTTATAAAGAATGCGCGCGCCGACGTTGCCGTCCCACTCTACTTCGTGCTCTTCGAGGCCGCCTGTGGAAACTTCATTGAGGTCAAAGGCAATAATCTTACGGCCGGAAGCGTGAACTTCGCGGAACAAAAAGAAAACCTGATCCACACTCAAGCCGCCTGGCACGGGTGTTCCGGTGTGCGGGCAGAAAGCAGGATCAAGACCGTCGATATCGAAAGAGATATAAACATTTTGCGGAAGTTCTTTAATAATATCTTTGCAAACCTGTTCCCAGGTTTCGCCTTTAAGTAGACGGCGCTTAAGCTCAAGATCATAAAAAGTTTTGATGTCTTCACGTGAATTGCTAAAGTCGTATTCTTCTTCACAGAAATCGCGAATACCCACTTGCACCAATTTTTTGGGTTTCTTCGCGTCAGTCATCACATTGTACATGATGGATGCATGAGATTGTTTGAAACCCTGGTAGGCTTTTCTGAGGTCGGCATGGGCATCAATGTGCAAAACGCCGAAGTCGCCCTTGAATTGATCACTCACGGCGCGGATCGCCCCCAGAGGTGTTGAATGGTCGCCGCCGACAAGTCCCAGAAGCTTGCCTTTTTTTAGCACGTCTGAGCATTGATCGTAGACCCATTGAGACATTTCTTCACAAGCTTCATTCACTTGCGCCGCTAAAGAGTTCATTTTTGTTTCATCGTCACTCAAGTTCGTACGCATGGCGATGAGCTCTTGTGCGACTGCCTTGAATTTGTCATTCATTGCACACAGGTCTTCAGGGAAATCGCGCATGTGGTAGCCAACTTCGTAAGCCTTGCCGACTTCGATGTCGAACAGGTCGATCTGCTCACTGGCTTGACGGATGATCTGAGGGCCGCGTGAAGCACCCTCGCCATAAGAAGTTGTGACCTCCCAGGGAACGGGGACGAGTACGACTTTGGATTCCTCCTCAGTCATTGGAATACCAAAGATTCCGAACTCCGCAGAAATGGTGGTGGTGGGATCGAATTTCACCGTCTTATCAGACATTTATTTACTCCTTGAGAATGGACAGCTTTATAGCATTTAAGCATGGCGTCAATCGAGCAATAACTTGATTATTTTTCTCGCATAACCGAATTTAATCGCACTTTGGGAAGTACGTAAATTCCCTACGAAATTCTTTGGAGGAAACACAATGAATATGAAGGGTCTCCTAACTCTTATTTTGAGTTCAGCTTTGACAGCACCCGCTTTTGCAGCAGCACCCAATGCTAACGCACCAAAAGGCGGAAATTTCGTTTTTAACCTTGGTGGCGAGCCGCCAACGGTTCACCCGATCACTGCTACTGATGCTTACTCACGTTACGTACAAAATTACGTGTGTGATGGAATGGCGACTCGTGACTCCGAGACTTACGATTGGAAACCTCGTTTGGCTGAGAAGTGGGAAATCTCCAAAGATAATAAAGTTTTCACTTTCCACCTTCGCAAAGACGCTGTTTTCCACGATGGCACTCCTGTAACTGCTGACGACGTGAAGTTTTCTTTCGACGCGATCTTTGAACCTAAGTACGAAGCGGCTCATTTGCGCCCTTACTACGAAGGTTTGACAAAAGCTGAAGTTATCGATGCTCACACGATCCGTTTCACGGCTCGTGATCTTTACTTCAACAACTTCGAATCGGCTGCGACTTTGACTGTGATCCCTAAGAAGATCTACAGCGATATCGAAAAATCTAAGAAGATGAACCGCCAACTTGTGTGTGCGGGTCCTTATGTCCTTTCTAAATTTGACCGTGGCCAAGTTATCACATTGAAAAAATTTGATAAATGGTATGGCAACAAAGATGCCGCTTACGCCGGTATGTACAACTTCGACACAATCACTATGCGCTTCTACAAAGACGAAAACGTCGAACTTGAGCGCGCGAAAAAAGGTGAGTTGGATTACCTTGATCTACGTGTTGAAGCCTTCATGAAAAAAACCGAGGGAGCTCCTTGGGGTAAAACAATCATCAAGCACAAAGTTGAAAACAGCGCTCCGAAATCTTACGGTTTCATTGGCTGGAACTTCCGTAAAGAGTTGTTCCAAGACCGCAGCGTACGTGTGGCTTTGGCTCACTTGTTGAACCGTGAAGAAATGAATAAAAAATTCCGTTACGGCATGTCTGATCTTGCCAACGGCGCGATTTATCTTCGCTCTGAATACAACCCAGGCAATAAGGCTCTTGAATTCAATCCGAAAAAAGCTCAGGAACTTTTGGCTAAAGCTGGTTGGACAGACAAAGACAAAAACGGTGTTCTAGAAAAAGAAGTGAACGGTAAACGCACTGAATTCAAATTCACTTTGATCTACCCGTCTAAAGACACTGAAAAATACTACACTATGTATCGTGAGGACTTGAAAAAAGCCGGTATCGATATGGAGTTGAAGTATCTTGAATGGAACTCCTTCTTGAAACTTGTTGATGAAGGTAACTTTGATGCTGTGACAATGGCATGGGGTGGCGGTTCCGTAGATCCAGATCCAAAACAAATCTGGCACTCTGCAAGTGCTGTTGCTGGTGGATCTAACTTCATCGCATACAAAAACCCAGAAGTTGACAAGTTGATCGACGAAGCTCGTGTTGAGCCTAATAAGGCTAAACGTGTAGCAGCTCTTAAAAAGGTTTATGCCAAGATCGCTGAGGATGCTCCTTACGCGTTCCTATTCAACGATAAGTACGCGTTTTACGCGAACTCGTCTCGCATGGGCATGCCTGCAGAGACATTCAAATATGAGATCGGTCGAGATTACTGGTGGTTGAAGGCTCAATAGTCTTCGCCCCTGCGCCATCATATTAATTTTTTTTCCAGAAGGCGTACAATGTACGCCTTCTTTCTTGCGCCTCACCGAAAATAGTATTACAGCGTTACTATCTTTTCCTCATCGTAAAGTATTGTGGGAGTAGGGCTTTGATCGTTTACCTGATTCGCCGATTGTTATTGATGATTCCGACGTTTTTCGGGATTACCGTTGTCACCTTTGTGTTGATTAACTTAGCTCCGGGAAGCCCCATCGAGCAGAAGCTTCAGGCCATCCGTTTCGGCGCTGCCGGCGGTGGTGGCGGGGGCGGCGGCGGAGGTGGTATCAATACCCGCGGCGACACTTCGGTCAACGAAGAGGTCATTGAGGCTCTTAAGAAGCAATATGGCTTCGATAAGCCCCTTCATGTTCGTTACTTCATCTGGCTAAAAAACCTCACTCGTCTTGATTTCGGTGAAAGTTTTACCTACCAAGAGCCTGTCATCGACGTTATCAAAAGTAAATTTCCGGTCTCCTTACAGTTCGGTATTGCCTCGCTGATCTTAACTTATCTGGTCTGTATCCCATTGGGGGTGCGAAAGGCGATTAAGGCGGGCGCTGCTTTTGACAGGATAACGACGATTCTGCTGAATCTGACGTACTCGATTCCTCCGCTGGTCTTGGGTATTTTCTTGATCGTTGTGTTCGCAGGTAAGCTGAATATGTTCCCTATCGGGGGCATTCAATCCGATGACTATGAGTCCTTAACAAGCATGGGGAAGTTATGGGACCGGGTGCACCACTTTGTTCTTCCTTTGATCTGTTACATGATCGGTGGCTTCACTGAGCTTTCAGTTCTTATGCGTAACTCGATGTTGGATGTTATCAAGTCTGACTTCGTTCGTACGGCGCGCGCCAAGGGTCTGTCGGAAAATATCGTTATTTTCAAGCACGCTCTTCGTAATGCCTTGATTCCAATTGCAACAGGGTTAGGCGGCTTCTTCGGCGCTTTCCTGGCGGGCTCGTTGATCATTGAGCAGATGTTCAACTTGGACGGTATCGGTTTGTTGGGATATCAATCTGTTCTTTCGCGCGACTATAACGTGATCATGGGATTGACCTTCATTTCATCGTTACTTTTGATGTTTGGCCGCGTATTCAGCGACATCATCTATGTTCTTATCGACCCAAGGATTGACTTCAAATGATGGATCCAATTCAGAAATATCTTATTAAGAATGAACTTACGCTTAAACGCTACAAGCGGTTTAAGCGCGATCGCACTGCGGTGATCTCTGTTTGGATTCTATTGACGATGTTCTTCTTTAGTTTCACGGCAGAGCTTTGGGCGAACAACCGTCCTCACGTAGTCAGCTATCAGGGTAAGTTGTACTTCCCTCTTTTTGTTGACTACCATCCGACTGATTTCGGTCGCGAAGACATCTATGTGATGGACTATCGCCAACTGGAAATGAAGGAAGGCGACTGGTCAGTATGGCCCATCATCCAATGGGATCCTTACGAGAGCAATAAATCCGTCGACACTTATCCGTCTCCTCCAACTTCTGTGAACTGGATCGGGACAGATGAAAGTGGTCGTGATGTGATGACCCGTCTTCTTTACGGTTTCCGCTACACGATGTTATTTGCGATCGGAAGCTGGATTGCGACTTACGCCATCGGTATTACGCTGGGTTCTTTGATGGGTTACCTGGGTGGAAAGACGGACTTGGTCGGGCAACGTGTTGTTGAGATCGTTGAAAGTACGCCGATTCTTTTCGTTTTGATCACAATCATTTCGATCTTCACACCAAGTTTGCCGTTGTTGATCATCTTCTTCGCGCTGTTCAGTTGGACAGGAATTTCCGCCTACATGCGGGCTCAGTTCCTTTCTTTAAGAAAACGTGAGTACGTTGAAGCGGCGAAAGCCATCGGTGCAGACCACAAACGTATCATCGGAAAACACATTCTTCCGAATGGTCTGACTCCGATCGTAACATTTGCTCCGTTTTTCATCGCTGGTGGTGTAAACACATTGTCTTTCCTAGATTACCTAGGATTGGGACTTGTTCCACCAACACCAAGCTGGGGCGAGTTGATGGCTCAGGCTCAAAAATGGTTCACGATTGCCGAATGGCTAGTCTGGGGACCAATGGTTGCCATCGTTCTAACTCTGACAGTTCTCATCAATATTGGCCTAGCCGTGCGCGACGCCTTCGACTCGAAAATGTAAGGTACCTGCTTCCCTTTGTTTCAAAAAGGAACCAGGTTCCGGAACCGTCACAGTCTGAGTTGAATTTTAAGAGACTTCCTGCGGGAGGTCTCTTTTGCTTTCTGGGTTTAGCATGCCTAGAAAAAGACAGATTTTTACCTCCGAATATCCTTATCACTTGTCCGCAAGATGCCATAACAAAGAATGGTTCGACCTGCCCCTGTGGCAGATATGGGCAGTGATGTCTAAATATCTTTCCTATGCTTCAGAAACACACAAGATGGAAATTCATTCCTTTGTTCTGATGAACAATCACTTTCATCTGATCGCTCAATTTCCAGAAAACAATATGGCAGAGGCGATGAACTATTTCATGAGGGAAACTTCAAGAGTGATCTCTAGAAAAGCGGGCAGGATCAATCAAACGTACGGAGGACGCTATTTTCGTTCGGCCATCACGAAGAACAACTATCTGGATCACGTCTATAAGTACGTGTATCGAAACCCCGTTGAAGCCGGTATCGTCGAAAGTGTTCAGGATTATCAGTTCAGTACTCTTTATATGAAACTAAAAAGCCGTAGCAGTGGCTTCCCGATAATCGAGGATCCGCGGATTTCATCAACACAGCGGCATTCAACCTTGAAGTGGTTGAATACCGCACCGAAGGCAAGCGACAAAGAAGAAATAAGAAAGGCATTAAAAAAGCCCGAGTTCAATTTGACTTCTCGGGCTTCGGGAATGTTTGTTCATCATTTAGAGGTCGATCGCTTCTAGGGGATGCGACCTTGAAAGAACCTGGTTCCTTTTTGATACAAAGGGAAGCAGGTACCTATTCGGCTTCTTCTAGGTAGGTGTAGCCGGAAAGGCCTTCTTCGTAGTGTTTGATCAGAAGCTTGGCTTCTTGTTTTGTGATCGAACCCTTTTGAATACTTTCTTCTGTGGCTTGACGAACATTGTCGACCATTTCAGAGCGGCCGTACTGAACGTAAGAAAGAACTTCCGTTACAGTGTCGCCCGGAACATAGTGGTCAATGGTGTAGCCGACACCATTCAAAGAAATATGAACGGCGTCTGTGTCGCCGAACAAGTTGTGAAGGTCACCAAGAATTTCTTGGTAAGCACCGGTCAGGAATACGCCCAGGTAGTACTGTTGGCCATCGGTAAACTGGTGAAGGCGAACCGTGTCTTTGGGGGTTCCTGATTCTGTGTCGATGAACTTTTCAATAACACCGTCAGAGTCGCAAGTTAAATCCGCCAAAGTGGTCTCGCGTGAAGGTTCTTCGCCCAAGCGGTGAATAGGGATCACCGGGAACAATTGGCCTACTGCCCAAGAGTCGGGAACGGACTGGAACACCGAGAAGTTTGAGAAATAAGTATCACATAGCTCTTTAGAAAGGGCCGCAATGATATCTTCAGTATCAGAAACAGTCTTCGCCAGTTTCACCATTTTAGTCGCAATGGAGAAGTACATGCTTTCACACCACGCACGTTGTTCTAATGTCAAAACTCCGTAAGTGAAAAGCTGTAAAGTTTCTTGCTTCGCTTGCTCAAGGTCATTGAAGCATTCGTTGATATTGTCCTTGTTCACCTTCTCAAAGATGTACTGCATGTCTTGCATGATGGAAGGATCTGTCTTTGAAGCAGGACGAGGAGGTTCGTGACGGTGAAGATCATTCACGCCCAAAACGTTGAATACGAGAACGGAGTGATGGGCCACCAGGAAGCGACCTGACTCTGTCACGATGCTTGGGTGTGGAATGCCTTTTTCATCACAAAGAGTTTGCAGAACAGACACGATGTCATTTGCGTACTCTTGCTCGGAGTAATTCACAGAGCTGTCAGAATGGCCGGACCCGTCGTAATCAATACCAAGACCGCCACCGACGTCGATGTATTTAAGGCCTGCACCCATTTTATAAAGCTCAGTGTAGAAGCGAGCGCCTTCTTTTAAAGAAGATTTGATAGATTGAATTGCCGGAACCTGAGAGCCAATGTGGTAGTGCAGAAGCTCAAGGCAATCCAACATGCCTTCTTTTTTCAAGTACTCAACACCGTCAACGATCTCAACAGCCGTCAAACCGAACTTAGAGCGAGCCCCTGACGAATCGACCCATTTGCCCGCACCTTGCGTGTTAAGTTTCGCACGGAAACCGATTTTTGGGCGAGTATTGAACTTCTTCGCTGTATCGACGATCATTTTCAATTCTTCTTTACGGTCCACAACGATGATCGTGTTGCGGCCCAATTTTTGCGAAAGAATTGCGGTCTCAATGTATTCAAAATCTTTGAAGCCGTTGCAGATGATCAGAGCGTTTTCGGTATTCATCAAAGCCAGAACCACAAGAAGTTCAGGTTTAGAACCACACTCAAGCCCCATGGAGAAGCTGCGGCCGTATTTCACCAATTCCTGCACCAGGTGACGTTGTTGGTTTACCTTGATCGGGTAAACGCCACGGTATTGGCCTTTATAGCCATGATCGGCGAAAGCTTTTTGGAAACAACCGTTCAAAAGCTCTACGCGAGATTTAATAATTTCTGGAAAACGGATCATGATAGGAACGCGGATACCGCGGTCCAAAAGATCCTGAGTAAGTTCGAACAAGTCAACCGAAGGGCCATTGGCGCCCATTGGAGTTACAGAGACATTGCCTGCTCCGTTAATTCTGAAATAACCGTTGCCCCAGTTGTTAATCCCATAAAGCTCAGCACTTTTTTCAGGACTCCAATTTGACATTTCTTTTGGCCCTCATTCTTCTTTCATTTACGAAAGAGATTATATTTTCTGGCGGGGCCGTAAAGATTTTTTTTGAAAATCTGGTCCTTTTCGGGCGCCCGCGAGGCACCCGAAAAGGGCGCCAGTTTATTTCACGATCAAATTTAAAATTCTGCCGGCTTTATAAATCACTTTGTCAGGATTTTTTCCAGCTAAAACTGCAGACACTCCGGCCACGGCTTTTGCCGCTGCCACCGCTTCCTCTTCGGAAGCTGTCGGGCTTATTTCGATCGTGCCGCGCATTTTGCCGTTTACTTGCACGCCGATCGTCACAGTGTCGTCAGCGACGAGGGTACTATCATATTTTGGCCATGGAGCCAAAGAGCAAAGTCCTTCTCCGCCCATTTTTTCCCACAATTCTTCAGCCAAATGTGGAGCAAAAGGAGCCAGGATTTGCACGAGGGGTTTTAAAGCCTCTTCTGAACGGCACTCCGCCTTGTAAAGCTCATTCACAAGGATCATCATTGCGCTGATAGCCGTGTTAAAGCTCATGCTTTCGATGTCTTCAGTGACTTTTTTTATGGTTTTATGAACTAATTTCTTAACTTCATCCGGGGCGGCCTCTTTGGTGGCGACATATTGGCCTTCGTCGTTAACTACGAGGCGGCCGATACGATCCAAAAAGCGCTTAACTCCATCAATGCCTGTGGGGGCCCAAGGTTTGTCTTTGTCGACCGGTCCCATGAAGCTGATAAATGTTCTCATTGCGTCAGCGCCATGGCTTTTCGCGATCGTGTCGGGAGAGATCACGTTACCACGGGATTTCGACATTTTTTCGCCGTCGGGTCCCAAGATCATGCCTTGGTGAAGAAGCTTTTTGAAGGGTTCATCGTGGGTCACAAGACCACAATCAAAAAGAACTTTCATCCAGAAGCGTGAATAAAGCAAATGCCCCACGGTATGCTCAGGTCCGCCGACGTAAAGGTCGACAGGCATCCAGTACTTTTCAGCCTCTGGGCTGAAAGGAGCTTGATCGTTTTGAGGGTCGATGTAGCGCAGGAAGTACCACGACGAGCCTGCCGCTCCGGGCATGGTGTCGGTTTCGCGTTTGCCTTCTTTGCCATCACGGACATAACGAACCCATTCGGCGTTGCGAGCCAAAGGAGCTTCACCTGTATCGGCGGGCTCATAGTCGGCCACTTCGGGCAGAAGGACGGGAAGTTCATTGACGGGAACGCCACGGGAGCCATCGGCAAAATGCACGATCGGGAACGGTTCGCCCCAGTAGCGCTGGCGACTGAAAAGCCAGTCGCGTAATTTATACTGAACTTCGCGAACGCCTAACTTCTTATCTTCCAGGTGAGAAAGCATGGCTTTGATCGCTTCGGCTTTGGCAAGACCATTTAGGAAATCCGAATTCACCAAGGTGCCGTCGCCCTCAAAAGGTAACGCCTCGCCACCGTCAAGAACACGTTTTACCGGCAAGTTGAATTTAGTGGCGAATTCGAAATCGCGAGAGTCGTGGCCAGGAACTGCCATGATAGCTCCGGTGCCGTAATCTAAAAGAACATAATCGGCAATCCATACAGGGATCTTTTCACCTGTGATGGGGTGGGAAGCATAGGCTCCGGTGAAAACGCCGGTTTTATCAGTTGTGGCTTTACGTTCAACTTCGGACTTGCGAGAAGTCGCCTCGATATAGGCTTCGACGGAGGCTTTTTCTTGCGCCGTTGTGATTTTCTTTACAAGTTCATGTTCGGGGGCCATGACCATGAACGTAACGCCAAACAAAGTGTCTGGACGTGTGGTGAAGACTTCAAAAGACTCTGCCGTGCCGTCGACTTTGAAAGTGACACGAGCGCCTTCGCTTTTACCAATCCAATTGCGTTGCGCCTCTTTGGTTCTTTCGGGCCAATCTACTTTGTCGAGGTCGTTCAGAAGACGTTCGGCATAGTCGGTAATTTTCAGCATCCACTGTTTCATCGGAACGCGAATGACCGGATGGCCGCCACGTTCAGACTTTCCATCAATGACTTCATCATTGGCTAAAACTGTCTTTAAAGCTGGGCACCAATTTACCGGGACCTCTTTTTGATAGGCTAAGCCGCGCTCATAAAGTTTTAGGAAAATAAACTGAGTCCACTTGTAGTAACTGGGTTCACAAGTTGAGATTTCGCGGCTCCAGTCAAAACTGAATCCGTAAGACTGCAAGGTGTTGCGGAAGCTTTCGATGGCTTTTTGAGTCGTGATCGCCGGGTGGATGCCGGTTTGAATGGCGTACTGTTCTGCCGGCAAACCGAAAGCATCATACCCCATTGGATGAAGGACGTTGAAGCCATTGACGCGTTTGTAGCGGGAAACAATGTCGCCCGGAGTGTAGGAGGCCATGTGACCGATATGCAATCCCGAGCCCGATGGGTAGGGGAACATGTCTAAAGCATAATATTTCGGTTTCTTGCTGTTTGACTCAGCTTGAAACGCTTTTTGCTCGGCCCATTTCTTTTGCCATTTCGATTCAATATCGGTGAAGTTTAAACTCATAGCGGACATCCCTTACAAACGTTGTAGTGCTTCGTTTAGTCCTATACAAAATCACCCTCAAATTCAACGAATATGCGGACGCAAACAGGGGGTTTTGCATAAGGCCGTTTTCACGGGCTCGACACGATTTAAGTCCAGCCCAGACCTCGTCGATGGATCAGAATTTTCCTTAACCCAATCTCGAAATTAACCGATGAGTGAGGCAGACGTTACACTGGTATGTAGATGAGTTTTGAAAACAGCTCCAAACAACCTAAAAGTCGCCGCATTCTAGTAATCGACGACGATAAAGACAGCTTAGAGATTCTTTTGGAACCTCTGAGATGGGAAGGCTATGACGCTCGCGGTGTCACGACTGAAAAAGAGGCGCATAGTCTTATCGAGTCTTGGGTGCCTCAAGTGGTCATTCTGGACTGGATGGCGCCTTCAATGGCGGGCTTAAGATTTCTTAAAAATATCCGCGAAAGACTGAATCATGTGTCCTGTGTTTTCGTTTCCGAGAACTCAAGCACCGAAGCCATTATCGAAGCCTTGGATTCGGGGGCGGACGACTACATCGTCAAACCCTTTGTACCTTTGGAACTTTTGGCCCGTATTCGCACCCAGCTTCGAATCCGCGATCTTCACGAACAACTTCTTTATGCGAACGAAAAGCTGAAAGAGCTTGTCGACACGGATGACTTAACCGGCCTGTATAACATGCGCTCCCTTTATCAACGCCTCGATTTCGAATTGGAGCGCGGTCGTCGATTTCATCGTGATGTCTGCGTTGTGATGATGGATATGGACTATTTTAAAACCGTGAATGATGGACATGATCATCTGTTCGGAAGTTACGTTCTTTCTGAAGTAGGTAAAATCATTCGCGCCAACACTCGTAACATTGATATTCCGGCCCGCTATGGCGGTGACGAATTCCTGGTGGTTTTGACGGAGACCAATCACGAAGGGGCTATGTACTTCTGTGAACGTCTGCGTGAAAACATTCAGAAAACGACCTTCCGCAATGGCGAAGACTCCATTAAATTAACGGCCTCGGTGGGATTTGCCATCACCATCCCGGGGGAAAACATCAGTGCCCGCGAACTGGTTCGCCGTGCCGACCATGCTCTTTATGATGCCAAACGCGGGGGGCGCAATATGGTTTGTTATTACAAGCCCGACGAGGCCCCGGTTGTCGAGCTGAAGTCCGCTGCCCAAAAACGCCGAAAAGCAGCAGGATAGTGATTGACGAATTAAGAGGGATCAACGAAAACCCTTTATATGGCGTCAGATGTTCTTTCGGATTCTTCCAATAAAATTAGAAATCGAGCTGCATGGGTTTCGGCCATTGCGAGTCTATTAATTTTCGGTCTTAAAGTCGGCGCCTATCGTATCACTGGGTCATCCGCAGTTTTGTCTGATGCGCTTGAAAGCATTGTGAATGTTATTGCCTCTGTTGTGGCTCTTTACGTTGTGCGCTTTGCTTCACAACCCGCCGATCACGAACATCCCTATGGACATGGTAAAGCGGAATCCTTCAGTTCCGCGTTTGAGGGTGGCTTAATCTTTTTCGCCGCCATCATGATCATTCTTGAAAGTGCGAAGGCGCTTATATACCAGGAACCCACGCAACAGCTAGAAGTGGGTTTGTTGGTTGTCGCGGTTGCGGCTCTTTTGAATCTGGCTTTGGGATTTTATCTTAAGCATGTTGGTAAAACTCATCACTCGGAAGCCCTTCGCGCCAGTGGGGCGCACGTCATGTCCGACGTTCTGACGACGGCGGGAGTAATGGTCGGTCTGGGGCTTGTGCTTCTTACCGATATTAAATGGATTGACCCTGTCGTGGCCATTTTGGTCGGACTTCAACTGGCGTTTTCGGGATATAAAATTGTCAGAGAGTCATTGGGCGTGCTGATGGACGAACAGGACGAAGAGATTTTGCGAGATCTGACGAAGGAGCTGGATTCTAGTCGAGAACCCGGTGTCATTGATATTCATCATCTTAGAATCATTCGTTCGGGGCGATTTCATCATGTCGACGCTCATATGGTGATCCCGGAGTACTTTGACATTTTAAAAGCTCATGATCTTGTGCATCGCTACGAAGAGCGCGTTGTTGGTGCTTACAAGTTTGATGGAGAGCTCGCTTTTCACTTAGACCCGTGTAAAAAATCCTACTGCCGTGTTTGTGACGTTCTGACCTGTCCCATCCGACAAGAGCCTTATCAGAGTCTGCGTGCATTCACTGTGAAAAGCTTGACCGATGGCCCTCGTCCGACTAATCAAGGGGCCTATGACAAGTCCGGTTCCACGTAGAAGAATTAATATCACTAAAGATTTACCAAACCAAAATGCGTATACTTTGGCCTTAAATGGCGAATACGCTCAGGTGGCTTTTGATGAGCTTCGTGCGCCATTGAATAAGGGTCTGTGGCGTTCGGACGTTTTCAAAGCTGAGCCGACTTTGCCGATGGATGTCGAGGTCGGCACTGGAAACGGTACTTACTTTGCCCATCACGCCAAAACTCATCCACAGCGCCTATTGGTGGGTTTAGAGCTTAAGTACAAACCTCTGGTACAATCAATTCGTCGAGCAGTAAGCGCGGGTTGTAAGAATGCGGCGATCTGTCGTTACCATGCCTTCAATATCGACGAACTTTTTTCAGAAGGCGAAATCGATGACGTCTATATCCATTTTCCAGACCCTTGGACTTCGCCGAAGAAGCCCAAAAATCGTTTTGTCTGTAAGCAGAATCTGGACGTTTTACATCGTTTGCAAAAGCCAGGCTCCTTTATCAATTTTAAAACGGATTCTTTGACCTATTTTTTGTGGGCCATGGATGAAATTCGCCAGTCCTCTTACAAGATCATTTTTGAGACTCAAGATTTGCATAACTCAGAGATGAAAGATCAAAATTTCGAAACGGCTTTCGAAAAAATCTTTTTGCGCGAGGGGATCAAGATCAACTTCGTGCGTCTGCAGAAAGTTTAATCACTTAAAGAATAGCGGAACCACTTCGATAGCGATCAGAAAGATGATGATGATCTCTAGAAGTTGGTTTCGTTTTTCGTTGGCTTCGCCGACAAAAAGTCTTGAGACCTGAGCCAAGTTCGAAAGTTTTTGATCCACACTGTCGCGCCAATCTTTAAAGCGCAATCTTTGCGAGGCGGCGCGGAAGATCTTTGCGAGATAAAAATCTCCGACCACTTTCATTGTATTTTCAACACTTTCCACGGTATCTGAAATATCCAGATAAATCTGGGCCGCTTCACGCGACAGACGCGAATAGTGATTCTGGAATATACTAAAACGCTTTTTTTCAAGGGACGAATATAGATAAGTCAGGCGCTCATCCAGTAAGTCATCATAGTAGCGCATCTCTAAAAGCTGACATAAAGAAAACTCGATAACATCGACAATATCAGTGGACCCTGAAGGCTCTATGATCAGCGCCGAGTTCCAATCAATCACCGCCAGGTCATCCTGGCTGTATTGAAAAGTACTTTCTAGAATGGTTTTTTTAATTTGATCGGAAAGAGTTTCGTTGTTCTCGGAAAGAATCAGGCGGAAGACATCATATCGGTTGAAGACTTCCATCGCGTTTTTTTCACAACCTTCAAGGCTTTGAAAGAAGTAGCAGGCATAATCTTCGTAGGTTTCCCATGTCACCGAAGAAACAGGTCGACCCAGTCCCGCGACGATCTGTTCGATTCTTTTTTTTGCCAGGTCGTGCAGATTAGAATCATTTTCCAGAAAGTTTCCTAGAGCAATGAGCTTGTCCCAGCTCAGGCCCTTAGGAATTACAAAGGACAGGGTCAGTGAAACGGCGCCAAAGTGCCAGATCTTAGCTGTGACTTCCAGGTCCAAGGGGTGTCCTAGAGCATTGTACTTGGAGTTTTCAATCGCCAAAGAAAGAGGTGGTTGATTGATGATCATCGCCTTAGAGGTGCGATTCAAACGAAAGCGTTGGGCTGATGATGACATCTCGAAAGTGCGTTGTACGCCCTCAAGATTTACGTCTTTGCCAATATCGAACACCCGATAGATATGAATACGTCCGTTCATAGAGTTAGGCTATCGCGGTCAAGAATGTCTGTCAGTTGTTCAGTTTGTAACTCAAGGTCCTGCGTCAAATGGCATTTTGTCCTGAGGAGCCACAATGTGGCTTATAATAATCTAAAAAAAAGGGGGAGGATATGAGGCTTGTGCTTGGTTTGATCCTATCAATCCTGATGTTCATGGCTGTCATTGACACTGTCTTTGCGGCTATTCTCCCAGAGCGTGATTCAGAA
This sequence comes from Bdellovibrio sp. ArHS, assembly GCF_000786105.1. Taxonomy (NCBI): domain Bacteria; kingdom Pseudomonadati; phylum Bdellovibrionota; class Bdellovibrionia; order Bdellovibrionales; family Pseudobdellovibrionaceae; genus Bdellovibrio; species Bdellovibrio sp. ArHS. The sequence goes on along the minus strand of NZ_JTEV01000011.1, from coordinate 116,574 downwards.
CAGTTTATCGCGCCTAGTGAGTCCATGACGGTCCTGCGAGGGAATCTTTCTTTGTGTAAGACCGAAAGACCCCACGGGGGAAAGGCCGGGCTTTCTTTTATTCAGCTAGGTCGTGGCCAATGTCCCGCACAGATCGCAACACCGATCGGCTGGGATCGACCCGAAGAAGAGTCTGTGTCTCCGGGGATTCCCTTTAAAGGCAAAGGTCTTTAATCACCAATATGTGGCGTCCACAGTGATATCGCCAAGAACTTGAGTTTGACAGCTGATGCGAACGTCGGAAGGCAGATCTTTGGTTTCGCGTAAGAAGGCTTCGATTTCATTTTCAGGCGTCAGATTTTCTTTCCCAGCGACAATCACGATTTTGCACTTCGCGCAAACGCCGTCGCCATCACAACTAGAGGCTACGGGGAGGCCTGCATCAAGAAGAGACTTCATCAGATTTGCGCCGGTGGGCACCGTCAAAGCCGCGCGATTTTTTTTAAACGAAATCAAAGGCATGGCATATTGTAGCTGACGCAGTCCAAAACGTGCAAAGAAGTAATGAAAACAAACACGTTTGTGGTAGCCTAGGAGCGTAATTTGGTCCCCTATTTGTGAGGTTTCTATGACTCAAGATACGAAAATTGAAAATGTGATTATTATCGGTTCCGGCCCTGCAGGTCTGACATCGGCTATCTATACTTCTCGCGCGAATTTAGAGCCTTTGATGATTGAGGGCGAAGAAGCAGGGGGCCAGTTGATGACAACGACTGAAGTTGAAAACTTCCCTGGCTTTGAACACGGTATTACAGGTCCGGATCTTATCTCTGTCATGCGTAAACAAGCCGAAAGATTTGGAACTCGTTTCATCACTCGCAATGTAACAAAGGTGGATTTTTCCCAACGTCCTTTCAAAGTGTGGATTGGTGATAAGCTTTATTTGGCTAAATCCATCATTATTTCCACCGGGGCCAGCGCAAAGTATTTAGGCCTGCCTTCTGAAAAACAATATGCCAATCGCGGTGTTTCAGCTTGCGCAACTTGTGACGGAGCCTTCTTCCGCAATCAAGAAATTGGCGTGATCGGTGGCGGTGATACGGCAATGGAAGAGGCGACCTTCCTGACTCGTTTTGCTTCGAAAGTTTATGTCATCCATCGACGTGACCATTTCCGTGCTTCAAAAATCATGGCGGAACGAGTGATGAAGAATCCAAAGATTGAAGTGCTTTGGAATACAGAAGTCGTTGAGGTTTTAGGCGATGGCAAAAGCATGACCGGAGCAAAAATCAAAAACGTGAATTCAGAAGAAGTTAAAGATCTTGGGATCACCGGTCTTTTCCTGGCCATTGGCCATAAGCCGAATACAGACCTGTTTAAAGGTGTTTTGGATATGAATGAGACAGGGTATTTGATTACCCAGCCCAACACGACCTATACTAATATTCCAGGTGTTTTTGCGGCAGGAGACGTGCAAGATCATGTATACCGCCAGGCAATCACAGCTGCCGGCACTGGTTGTATGGCCGCGATTGACGCGGAAAGATGGTTGGAAGCGCAAGGTTCTCACTAAGGAAGATATGAAGGATAAAAGAATCAACACGAAAGATTTAGTTGATAAGATCGAGAAGATGACGAAGGCGCGCATCGCGAGTCAGGACGTTGTCTCTTTAGATCAGTTTCGTGAAGCGAAGAAGAAGCTCGATCCCAAAGTTATCTTGGTCATTGAAGACGACGAAACAATGCGATTGGCGATGAAAAGAATTCTTGAAACCGAAGGCTATGTCACCAAGTTGGCAGCGGACGCGACCGAGCTTTCCACGGCTTTGGATGATCATCCGGTGGATTTGATTCTGATGGACGTCGGCCTTCCCTGGGTGAACGGTTTTGAGCTTGCCCAGCTTCTGAAAGACCACCGTGACCTGAAGAAAATTCCTTTGGTATTTGTGTCTGGCAAAGCCTCTGAAGACGACATGAAAAAGGCTTTTGAAATCGGCGCTGACGATTATATTAAAAAGCCCTTCGATGTCGAAAAATTGAAGAAGACGGTTCAAACTCTTCTTAAGTTGAACGAATAGTTACCCAGTTTTAGCCTTAGGTCTTGTCTCAGATCGAGACCCTAAGGCCAGCTCCATAATTTCTCAATAGTCCTGACCGAAAATAGTGAGCATCCTATTGTTAAACAAGCTAAAATAGGAAGCTCATGGCACGTCGGTTATCCGTAGTAATTTTACTGTTAGTCCTTGTGGGAGCTGTTCTTTATTTTATAAATAAAGATGAATCGGCGTCCCCACTCTCAAGTGCCACGTCTGCATCGCAAACATCGACTTTGACGAACAGGGACGACGATGAGGGGACTTTAAGTCCTTCAGCCATTTCTGAAAATACTCAGACGACAGAGATTGCATCGAATCAGCAACCCACACAAATGCGTCCACGGTCTTTGCGGTTGCCAAAGTCTGAGCGCACAACTGCGCAACTGAATATTCAAGAAGCAGAGTTCTTAGACTCTTCCTTATTCGTCGATACGAATTGGAAAATATGGAATGGTGTAAAGGCGATTCCCAAAAATACGGGCCGCCCTGGGCAAGCAGTGGTTGGCGAACTCACTGGATTTTATCTAGTGAAAGAGTCCGCAAGTGATCCCAGTAGTTTTTCTTCTTCAGAGCCTTTCGTGGTTTATGACGCTCGTTTGGGCGTTGCGGGCGTAGTGACGGGATTGTTCTCTGTGGTTCTGAAAGAAGGGGTTTCTGCAGAAGTCTTAACGCAAACCTTGGGATTAAAAGTCGTAAATTCTTTTCCGGATATTCGTACTTACTACGTCACTTCACCTCAGGAACCTTTTGATTTAAAGGCCGTTCAAGATCTTCTAAAAACAGACCCTTCTGTTGAATCTGCGCAGATGGAAATTTTAAGTAGAAACTATGAAAAGAATTAGTCGAAGAACCCGCATCTTAATTGCTGTTTTTGCGGCAAGTTGCCTGACGGGGCTGTTCTTTACTAATTGTGCTGAAAGCGCGTTTAAAGCGGCGGAACCTGATAAGTCCGGCGTGGACCCCTTTTTGGAAATGGCCTGGCATATCAGTAACACCGCCCAAAAGGTTTTTGCTTCTGAGGCGGGAGAAGCGGGCAACGATCTTAATCTGTTGCAAACTTGGGAAAGCGGTCTTTCTGGAAACGGCATTAGTATTCTGATTTCTGATGACGGGGTCGAAGACATTCACGAAGACTTGAAGAAAAATTTCTTAACTAGTGGTTCAAAGGACTACACCTTGTCGTCTCCTTGGACTTCGAGTGCGGCTGCTCCTAAGACGGCCGATGACAATCATGGGACGGCGGTGGCGGGATTGATTGCGGCAGTGGCCTCTAACGGTGTGGGGACCAAGGGTGTCGCGTTCAAGGCAGGAATTGCTTCGGCGAATTTTCTGTCATCATTGGCGCCCTATAGTGACGCCGTTCTTGTCAGTCAGGCCGATGGAAATTTTGATCTGTTCAATATGAGTTGGGGGGCTTCGCAAAATGTACTCAATACACCGTCGGCAAATTTTCAGGCGAAGCTAAAATCAAAAGCAACAACCGGTCGTTCAGGTAAAGGATCTTTGATTGTGAAGGCGGCGGGGAATGACTTCTTTGTGAAGTGCCGGGGCTCATCGACGCAATACTGCGTGGGTAATGCGAATTTTGATTCTGATAACAGCACTCCATATACGATCATCGTGTCGGCATTGAACGCGCAAGGATACGCTGCCAGCTATTCTTCTCCCGGGTCCAACATTTGGATCTCGTCTTTTGGGGGTGAGTTTGGCGATGATTCTCCGGCCATGGTGACTACGGATCGCACGGGCTGCTCGAAAGGTTTTTCGGCTTCGAATGTGACCAGTGATGTTCCTTTTGAGCGTGGAGCCAATGGCAACTCGGCTTGTAGCTACTCGGTCACTTTCAATGGCACATCGGCGGCGACGCCTGTGTTGACGGGGGCTATCGCACTGATTTTGGAAGCAAATCCCGCTTTAACCTGGAGAGACGTGAAGTACATATTGGCGAAGACGGCCGTTCCTGTGAACTATATCACAACAGGCAGTATTCCTCAGCCTTTGGGTGATAGCATTCCTTCAGGTTATGCCTGGGAACAAACGTGGATTGAAAACGCGGCCGGGTTCAAATTCCATAACTGGTACGGTTTCGGCAAGGTGGATGTGGACGCGGCAGTGGCGATGGCAAAAAACTATGTTTCGCCTTTCGGAGCTTTTACGGAAACGGGTTGGGCGCATAGTTCAGGAGCTGTTACGATTGGTGTTCCGGACAATAGCTCGGCTGGAGGCACAAGTGTCATCATCGTCAATGACAATCTAAAAATTGAATCCGTGCAGATTCAGGCGTGGGTCACTCACGCCGACGTGTCGGAGCTGGCATTAGAGCTGATTTCGCCGTCGACGAAGAAAAGTATTCTAGTGAATATGCGCAACTCCTTAAGCGGTTTAGGCAACTTTCAAGGTGAAGTTTTTCTGACCAATGCATTTTATCAAGAGCAAACCCAGGGCGCGTGGACACTTAAAGTTGTCGATGGTAAAAGTGGCAATACCGGAACACTCACCCAATGGAAAATCAATTTCACGGGCAGCTATTAAACGTTGATCCTGACATCTTATAGCGTACGTTCTAATCAAAAAAAATATCGGCGCGATGTTAAGGAGCGTGACCTGCTTTCGGTGGCGAAATTGTCATAAAACTGAATTTTTATATGCGACAAAAACTTGGCCGAAGTCCCGTTGATTTTTGAGGCAAAAAACCGAGAAGTATTTTGGATATTGTAAATAACTTTTGCAGCCACCTTGAACGTTTCGACCACCTGCAAATAACTTTCACGAATGGGTAGAAGAGAAATCTTCTGCCCATTTTTTATTTTATCGATGTTCAAGAAAGAGTCCTAAGCTTTGGCGAGCTGGGGCGCCGGTTAGCCGGCAGACTTGCGAACTTGGTCTTGGTAGATGACGTAGGCTTTTAGAAGAGCATCCAGGCGCAATGTCATAGCGACATCTTGCTCGATGAACATCAGACGACGGGGGTCTGTCATGTCTCCCACGATTTTTGCGCGGAAGAGCAGTCGAGCCTTTGAGGGGTCTGGATCAAACGGATTCACGATAATAAGATCGAAAGGTTTGTTCAAAAAATCTCGAGGAATCTCGTCCTCTAACATTGTGCCACTTAAGGAAATATTCTTGGAGTAAGTGCGGAAGGAACGAATTTTAGAAACCAGAACGACTTCAATTTTAAAGTTGTGACGAGGATCTCTGCGGCGATCTGCACCACTCGGTTCGGCTTTGGTCGCCTGAGCCGGGGGCTGCTGAGGCTCGATCTTCTTCTTTGTAGAATCAGGCTTAATCTTCGCAATCTTTTTTAGATCCAATTCATCACCATTGAAATCTTGATGATGATAACCGCCAAACTCCTGCTGTTTGAGGGGAGCTTCCCCAACGACGACTTGCGTATAAGGGCTGTCCGCTGACGCCGTGGTAGGAGGCGCATTGTGTGTCGCTGTGAGCGTATCATCGGGAACAGGAGTTGAACTATTGGTATTGAAGGTCGGCTCTTTGGGGCGCGGTGGCTGAGCCAAGACGAAGTATTTCTGATCGGAAGTCAGGAATTCCTTAACACTGATCCATTCATCCCAGCCGGGTGTCCAAAGAAAATACTTGTGGTGAGTCGAGGCATCTAAAGAGAGCAAAGTGACCTGCGCCTGAACGACAGACATCGGTTTTGTCTGCTTTTTTGTTTCAGCGTCGTAAATGATCCAAACTTTGCCTTGCGTTTTCATAGACTCCCCAGGTTACGCAACCTAAGGAGTTTATCGGAAAAAACAGGTAACTTCTTTATACGCGAATGCAGGCTGCGATGTGATCTGGAGATTTTAGCTCCAAAGGCGGGACGATAGTCTTGCAATCCTCAATCGCCATAGGACAGCGAGGATGGAAATGGCAGCCCGATGGTGGATTGATAGGTGATGGAACGTCCCCAGTCAAAATGATACGTTCGTCACGACGACGAGGATCTGGAACCGGAATCGCTGACATCAGGGCCTTAGTATAGGGGTGCTTCGGATTGCGGTAAAGCTCTTCAGCTTCAGCCATTTCAACGATTTTTCCCAAATACATCACGGCCACGCGAGTAGAAACGTGTTCAACAACCTTCAAATCGTGCGCAATGAAAATATAAGTAAGGCCGAGCTTTTGTTGAAGCTCCATCAAGAGATTGATGACCTGGGCCTGGATAGAAACGTCCAAGGCCGATACGGGCTCGTCACAAACGATCAATTCAGGGTTCACTGCCAAAGCACGGGCGATACCCACACGCTGACGTTGACCGCCCGAGAATTCATGCGGGTAACGATTTAAGTGTTCGCGACGAAGGCCGACCAGATCAATCAACTCATGAATACGATCCTGACGGTCTTTGGCAGAGTCATAAAGATCATGAATGATCAAAGGCTCTTCCAGAATTGAACCGATGGTCATGCGCGGATTCAAAGAAGCAAACGGATCTTGGAAGATGATTTGCATTTTTTTACGCATATCACGCAGCTCTTCGCCTTGGATGTGCGTGATGTCTTTGCCATTGTAAAAGATTTTACCAGAGGTCGTGTCGTGAAGACGAATCAAACAACGACCCAACGTGGATTTACCACAACCGGATTCACCGACTAGGCCTAGCGTTTCACCTTTTTTTAGTTCAAAGGAAATACCTTGAACGGCTTTTACTGACGCCACCTCGCGGCTGAAGATTCCGCCGTAGATAGGAAAGCTCTTGGTGACATTTTCAACTTTCAAAAGAGGAGTGCTCATTCTTATTTTACCTCTTCAGTCAAAGGGTGGTAACAAGCCACTTTGTGAATTCCACGAAGGTTTTCAAGTGATGGATAGGACTCGCGGCAATCAGCCTGTGCATACGGACAGCGGTCAGCAAAACGACAACCTTTAGGAAGGTTGTACAAGCTAGGAACCATGCCCTTGATAGTTTTTAACTGATCAAGCTTTTGACCGGTTTCAAAGTGCGGGATCGAGTCTAAAAGACCTTTGGTGTACGGGTGTTTTGGACGATAGAAGATATCTTCAACAGTTCCAAATTCCACCACGCGGCCCGCATACATCACGGCAACTTCTTGGCACATCTCTGCGACCACGCCCAAGTCGTGCGTAATCAGGATCATGCCGGCATTGAAGTCTTTTTGTAGTTTGCGCATAAGATCCAAGATCTGCGCTTGGATGGTTACATCCAAAGCCGTTGTTGGCTCGTCGGCGATCAAAAGTTCAGGATTGCAGCTGATGGCCATCGCGATCATCACACGCTGTCTCATCCCGCCGGAAAGTTGGTGCGGAAATTCATGGAAGCGTTTTTCAGGAGCTGGAATGCCCACAATACGAAGCATGTCGATAGCACGTTCGCGCGCCTGCTGTTTGTTCAGATCTTTTTGGTGAAGAAGAATTGCTTCTTCGATCTGATCACCGATTGTGTAAACTGGATTCAAGGAAGTCATCGGCTCTTGGAAGATCATCGCGATTTCGTTGCCGCGAATCTCGCGCATTTGGGAGTCGCTCATGTCCAAAAGGTTCTTGCCTTTAAAAACAATCTTTCCGGATTCAATCTGACCTGGTTTTTGAATCAGGCGCATGATTGAAAGAGATGTAACAGATTTTCCGCAGCCAGATTCTCCAACGATTCCAAGAGTTTGGCCCTTTTTCACATTAAAGCTGACGTCGTCAACAGCGAAAAAAGAACCATCGTCGGTTTTAAAGCGCGTCTTAAGATTTTGAACCTCTAAAAGAATATCACTCACCGGAGATGACCCCCATTTAAGGCTTCATCTTATATAGGCGCAGGGGCTCCGACGCAAGCCTACAAAAGCGCTCTGGTCCTTTTTTCTGGCGAATGTGCGTCATGCTCTGATTGAGAGCTTTTCTAGCAGGGACGAGAGCTCTTGATAGTGCCCTAAAACTCCTCGAGGCTCATATTTTTCTAGCAGAGAAAGCGATGTGTATCCGAAGCCGATCGCGATGGCAGGAACCCCTGCCCGTAACGCCGAAAGGACATCGGGAATCCCATCCCCAATCATGAAGGTACTTTCGGGTGTGCGGTTGGCTAATTTCATCATTGTCTGTAAGGGGAGGGGGCTGGGTTTGCGCTCTTCTAGAGTGTCGGCGCCAAAAACATTCACCCAGTCAAAACGATCTAAACCTAAATGGCTGAGAATGGCTTTGGCGGGACGTTCGTTTTTGTTGGTGATGATGGCCTTAGGTCCTTCGTAGGAAGAAAGAAATTTTTCTACGCCGGGGAAGATAGTGGTTCTATTAAACATCTCTTCTTCGTAGATGCGTAAAAATTCCATTTCCAGTTCGATAAGTTCCGAGGGCTCTAGATTGTCCGCTAAAAAAAGATCGGCAATGAGCTTCTTTAAGCCTTCCCCAATGTGGGAAATAATAACTTCATCCGCAAGCGGCACTTTGCCGTGACTTTTCAGTGTGCGGTTCACGGCGACAACAATGTCAGGGGCCGAGTCGATCAATGTGCCATCGAGGTCAAAAGCAAGAAGTGGATTCATGTTCCCATCTTGCCGCCTTTCAAATTATTCCACAATCTCAAAATCCACGCGACGATCGCGTGCTTGCTGGGACTCGCTACCCATCATGTCGGATTGTACTGCGCCCATGCCGATGGCTTCGATTTTTTCTTCTGGAATGCCTTTTTTTACCAGATAGTCTTGGACGGCCAACGCGCGCTGTTCAGAGATATCCTGATTTTCACTGCTATCACCAATGGCGTCGGAAAAGCCCGTCACGCGAACAGTCTTAAACGAGTTGATGGATTTTTTCATTTCGTCAGCGATTCCGTCCAAAGCGCGGCGATTCGAAGCCGAAAGCGCAGTGCTTTTGGGGTCAAAGCGGATGTTTTGCGAAAGTGCGGTGAACTTTGTGCTGCGACTCAGGTCTTCATCCCCTGTCTTTCCCAAAGCGGCGACGGAGGATTTCGGTGCATTGGCGGATGCCGAGTCTGTGGCGGGACGATAATATTCTCTGGGTTCTTCTTTGGTGGCGCATGCGTTTAGGATCCAAACTGACAAAGCGAGCAGGGAAAGGGCTTTGCATCGTCTCATGATTTTCCTCCTTGCTGGAAACAGCAACACGAAATCCTATTATTTCCAGGGAGGTGGCCTACCGCAAATTAACTTCCTGTTAACTTCGTCGGGAATTTATGAGAAGATTCCTGCATGCGTGAGACGGTGTTAACTAGCAAAGAAAACTATATGGATTCTCTTCTGCTTGAAGAGAACGAAAATAAAAAAATGTCGCGTCAGTTTGCCGAAGAACTGGGGTTGGCTCGGATCAGTATTTCACCTGCTGAAGCACAGCTCATTAAAACGCTGGTCCGTTTGCACGGGGCGAAGAAGTTCGTAGAAATCGGCACTTTGACGGGTTTGTCGGCGCAGTATTTATTCGAGGCTCTTCCTGAGGGTGGTGAACTGTGGACTTTGGAAAAAGATCCTCGGCATGGCGAAAAATCAGCGAAAGTTTTTGCCAACCTTGATCAGAGCAAAAAGAAAATTCATCTGGTCATGGGTGATGCTCGCGCCGAGCTTGAAAGAATCTCGGCAGAGGGCCCTTTTGACGGGGTTTTCATTGACGGAAACAAAGCCGCGTACTTCGATTATCTTACTTGGGCGGAAAAGAATTTGCGCGTGGGTGGTTTAATTCTCGCGGATAATATTTTCTTAAGTGGCGCCGTCTGGGGACAGGCGACGCAGCAGAAATTCTCTGAAAAACAAATTAGAATCATGCAGGAATTTAACCAACGTCTTGCGGACCCGGCGCTTTTCGAAGCGGCGGTGGTGCCCTCCTACGAAGGTCTTTACGTCGCCATCAAAAAGTAAGGGCACCTCTTAAGGTCCTCACTAGATTTGTTTGTAAGCTTCGATTTTCATTTCAATCGAGTAGTCTTTCGAGGCTTCCTTTAGCGGCGCAAGCAGCCACGTCCATTCTTTTAACTTTTCATAGCCACTGAAGTTCACAGGATAGTGTCCCTTGTAAATCTCTTCACCTTTTGGATCGCGATAAGTCACTTCCCGATCGGCGTAAATAAGCTTCGTACCTTTGCACGCGCTGAGGTTTTTCAAGTGAATTTCGGCAAAGCCTGTGCAAAGAATGTCTTTTTCTTCAAGAGTTAAGGCTCGTTTGATCTTCTTTTCAATCGCTTCAATGGGCAAGAGGGCCAATTGCGAAAGAAGATTTCCCGAAACGATCAGATCAGCTTCAAAGTTAAAAAGTGTTTCCTGTGCCAACTTGTCCTTCAGTTCATAAAGATCTTCAAGACTGTGCAGGTCTTCTAATTTTGCCAAGCTGCCGGAAAGATCTTGGGTGATCAACTTCACTCGCGATGTGCGCTTTGCCAGAAGATGATGACGGATCGGGTGAATCACGTCGACAAGTGTGATGGAATGAAAATTCTTTTCTAAAAGATGTACCGGTATTTCATGCAAGTGGGAACTTCCCAGAATCACCACGGACTTTTTCTGAGGTAAGGTCCTGACGGTGTCTAAAAATAGATCTTGGCAGTTTTTCAGATGTGGAAGCCAGGCCTTTTTGCAGCGGTGATAGCGCGCCTGTAAAGCGATCGACTGGTAAAGAAATCCGTATTTCTTAGCAACGGGGGAGGTCGGTGTAAAAAGAAAGATAAAGGCTTCGCGAATCATTCTTAGGGGATACCAAATATCTTTACCAGGGTCATGGATTTTTAGGCCCTGAAATTGCTCAAGCTATTTTATACGACATGAGTCGCAAATTAAGGGCCTTTGACTCTCTATCTTTTAGACAGGGGCTGCCATTTTGCGTTCGCAGGGTTTTTAGGAGTTTTTGTGGTGAAGTGGATGCAAACAGTGATTTTAGCGGTGTTGATGATGGCCGGGTCTATGGCCCAAGCCTATCAGTTGACGTGCAACTGGGTGTTTTCCGAACAAGTGGAAATCTTCTTAAATCCCGATTCTCCGCAAAGAATCCTAAAAGCCATTGAGCAGTATAAAACAATCATGGGGCTGACAGAGTTTAATCACAAGCCGGGCTCTTTGGATCAGGCTAAGACAAATCTTCAACATCTTTCGCCTGAAAAGAAGGCCGAACTTCATCGCTTGATTGCTGAATACTACAACGAAGTGAAGGCACTAAAATACAACAACGAGGGTCCTTTTAAAACCTTCAAACGTCATATAGATCTTGTCGTTGCCCGAGAAATCAATGCGGCACAGTTTTTTAAAGATGCTATTTATAAAAACGGTCGATCTTTGGAAGAAACTTTGACGGCGTATTATGAGCGCGTTCAGCAGATCACCAAAGTGCCGGTTCTTCTTAAAGGAGAGGATGTTCTTTTAACCGCGATTCGTCTTCAAGACCGCTTTTTATCTCGTCGAGACAACACGATTGTCTTGTATGGAAGCTTCGTGAATGGCAAGGCCTATTCTAAGTCCAGCGACCTTGACTTTGCGGTGATGAATCCAAGACTTGAAGCGCAAATGCGGGAAACGGAACTTCTTCCGATGTTGCAAGAGTTTCCTTTGTCAGAGGCACAGGCTCATACCATTTCTCCGGCCCAAGTGCATGGCTTGGGCTCGATGAATCCCCTGGTTTTGATTATTCGTAAAGACTATATCGTTCTTCGCGTTTATGAAAATGGCCTGCACAAGGACTTTCAGCGAAAGAATGTTAAGTTCCATGAGTTCTACTTCTAAGCCGCTTCTTGGGCTATTGCAGGGGTAGGACCCGGGCCGCACGAATATTAATCAAGTCTCCCACCCTTTCGATTTGACCGTGAATTTCCAAAAGGGATCTTCCATAAATAGCCAGGCGGTCTTTTTGATAAACCTCCGGATGAATCACGATATTCATAAAGCCAAATTCATCTTCCAGAGTAATAAAACACATGCCTTTTGCCGTCGGTGGTTTTTGAGTCACGGAAACCAACCCCGCCAAACGCACTTTGGCTTTGTTCTTCATCCGGGACAGATCGTTGGAGGCGAAGTAAGGAACAAAACGTTGAGAAATCAACTCGTTATTTTTTTCCTTCAAGTAAGAGCGCAGTACTGAAAGCGGATGCGAGTCCACTGAATAACCTTTGCTGTCGTATTCACGGCGCAAGCGATCCCAATTCGATTCAAAAGGAATATTGTCGGCATCATTGTCTTCCTCTTCCGCAATTTCGAACTGCTCTTTGGGATGTCCCCATAAAAAACTTTGTTGATCCAGGCTTAAACTTTCTAGATGCCAGATCAGTTCGCGGACATTGGCGTTGAAACATTCAAAAGCTCCCGAGGCCGCAAGCTTCAGTAAGGCGCTGCGCGGAAGTTCGGTGCGATGAATGAAGTCGGCGATATCTTTAAAAGGGCCGTGCGCCTTTCGCGAATCCTCGATACGACGAAGAAGCGCTTCGGGAAAACCGTACATCGAACGCAAGCCCACGCGTAAAGCATGAAATCCGGAAGAAGAGGGTTCTTCTAACGTGTAGTCATAGTCAGAATGCTGCACGCACAAAGGATGAACTGAAACACCATGCCGTTGTGCCTCTGCGACCAAAGTGCGAGGTGCGTAAAACCCCATGGGCTGGCTGTTTAAAAGACCGCAGGCGAACACATCGGGATGGTGATTTTTGATATAGCAGCTTGCATAGGTTAAAAGGGCGAAGCTGGCAGCATGGCTTTCGGGGAAGCCGTAATTGGCAAAACCTTCGATGGTTTTATAAATCTGCTCGCCGTATTCCTGGCTGATGCCATGGGCGGCAAACCCGTCCAGGATTCTTTTGCGAATACTGTCCATGGTTGAGCGTTTACGCCATGCCGACGACATGATTCTGCGCAGTTCGTCGGATTCGCCGGGGGAAAAACCAGCGGTCTTAATAACTATCTGCATGACTTGTTCTTGAAAGATGGGAACGCCATGGGTTTTTTTTAGAATTGGAATCAAATCCTTGTGAGCATAAGTGACTTTTTCTAAACCTTGGCGACGCTTTAAAAAGGGATGGACCATGCCTCCCTGAAGAGGACCGGGTCTTACGAGGGCGACCTCAATAACCAAATCGTAAAAAGTTTTTGGCTTCATCCGCGGCAAAGTTTGCATCTGCGCCCGGGATTCAATCTGAAAGACGCCGACCGTGTCAGCGCGACTGATCATTTCGTAGGTGGAAGGGTCGTCTTCCTGGGAAAAAGAAGCCAGATTAAAATGCAGACCTTTGTGATTTTTCAAAAGCTCAAAACATTTTCGCAAACAAGTCAGCATGCCCAGGCTAAGCACATCAATCTTCATGAGCTTTAAGGTGGCGACATCGTCTTTATTCCACTGAATCACATAGCGGCCATCCATGGTGGCCTTTTCTACCGGGACCATTTCAATCATGGGATCTTGAGTGATCAAAAATCCCCCTGTGTGAATACCTAAGTGACGAGGAAAGCCCCGCAGTTGTTGGGCAAGATGTAAAAACATCTTCCAGTGATTTAAATCTTTTACTCCAAAGCGCGTCGCCGATTCAGGTTCTAAAAGGCGACTGATTCCATCTCGACCCATAAACTTTGCCATAGAGTTTATTTTGTCCAGAGGAATGCCAAAAACTTTTGCGGTCTCGCGAATTGCCATGCGGGAGCGATAGCGAACCACCGTACACACCATGGCCGCATGTCTTTCATTATATTTTTCGTAGATATGCTGAATGACTTCTTCGCGTCGACTGTGTTCGAAGTCGATATCAATATCGGGAGGCTCGCGACGTTCGCGAGAAATAAAGCGCTCGAACAACAAAGTAATTTTACTGGGGTCCACAGAAGTCAGGCCAAGGCAATAACACACGACGGAGTTTGCGGCGGACCCCCGGCCTTGATAAAGAATGCCTTTGCTTTCCGCAAAAGCACAGATCTCTTTTAACGTCAGAAAATAGTCTTCGTATTCAAGCTCTTTAATCAAGGCTAATTCTTTTTCGATCGTTTGCAAAATTTTGTCAGTGGGTCCTTTGGGAAAACGATTTTTTAAACCTTTGAACGTCAAATCCCGCAAATATTCAGAGGGCGTCATACCTTCTGGTAAGTTGGACTGGGGATAGCGATAGCGAATTTCATCCAAGGAAAAATTCACTCGTCCTGCGATCTCCACAGTTTTTTCCACAAGATCCAGGCGGTCTTGCCACAATGACGAAAGATCTTCAATGCTGCGGTAGCAGCGCTCGGCGTTCTGTATCAATTTATCTTTGGCTTCGAACAAAGTGGTGTGATGTAAAATACAAGTGATGACGTCAAACAAAGGTTTTCGTTCCGCTGTGTGCATGAACGGACGTTGTGTGACAAAAAGACGGGCCTGATATTTTTCCTCTAAAAGAAAAGCCTGACGGCAGAACTCTTGCGATTCCCAAGTCAGGTCCCGCCATACAGGAAGATAAAGACGGTCCCCAAAAATTTTTTCTAATTTTTCATAGCGTTCGGAACTCCAGGGTGGAATGGCTATGCACAACAGGCCTTTATTGTGGGCTGCGACCTGTTCCAAGGAAAGCTTCGAAAATCCTTTAGAGGCCTGTCGTTTACCTAAGGTGAGCAACTGGCAAAGATGCGAATAACCTTCTTTATTGAGGGGAATTAGAGTTACAGCGGTTTCATCAGTTAATGTCAGTTCAGAACCAACTAAATATTTAAAACCCTCTTTGGCCTGCACGGAAGCCTCAAACATGGACGGTGATTTCACGGAAAGAAAACCGCGCACAACACCGTACAGACCGTTTAAATCACAAATGCCGACGCCATCATAATCCAGTTTGATCGCTTCAATCACCATTTCTTCCGGGGAGGAAGCGCCTTGCAGGAAAGAAAAATTACTTCGACCTAAAAGCTCAACAAAACCTTTGGCTCGGGGTTTGGATTTAGCCGCGCTTTTCTGTGACTGGGAAGAAAGCGCGGGCAGCTTCACTTTGTGATTTCCACTAATCAAAATAGCCATGCAAGTACACCTGTGAATTTATGCGATCCTTGAAAACCCACAGAAGCTGACCTTGATGAGAGAGCGCAAAATAGTAATCTCTGTTTTTTAAATCTTGAACGGATATCTGCCACCAGGACGATTCGATTCGTTCGCTGGGTAGGGATGAAACAAAACGCAGTTTCTGCGCTTCGGCCGTCGACAAGGGCAGAGGCTTGTCTAAAAGTAAAGCAGGGCGAGGGCTTGATGCCAGGGACTTGGCATAGACGGATTTCACCTGCAAAGCCTCTTCCTGACGTTCCACCAAGTCCTGAGGCTTAAAGTCTTCAGGCCAATCCGTGACCAGCCGAAAACTGTGTTCGGGAAAATGGCTGGCCTCGATCTGTAAAAAGCCCATGTCGCATTGAGCTTGCTTGGCAAAACTAATCAAACGTCGCCAACGGTCTTCCGTATTGTCGCGCGGTTCGAAGAAATCCAGTTGCTGCACTTTCTCTGGCACATCAAATACGGAAATCTCAAACTCTCGAATAGGATTTTGTAACACCAACGACGTCAGCTTTTTTTCCAGCAGATCTTCAAAAAGCTCTTGATCACGTGTGGGGCTGACCGGCTCGATACTTACTGGATGTTTTTTGTCCGAGTATTCACAATGCAGAAGCAAGTCCATACGCTGGGCATAACGGGAAAGACCGGTCAGCCGCGCAAACAAGATATCCATGTGGGGTTTGATTCTGGCCATCAACAAAGGCACGGCCGCTAGGGGATCGTCAAAGTAACCATAGCCCACAAGAGGGTCGCGAGGCGCAAGAGGTGAAATGACTTGAGCGTCCTGAGAATGCAAACGATTCCAAAGTAAAACACCGAAATCCCCCCATCTTTCGCGCAGTGAACTCATGCGGAAATTTAAAATATCTTCCAGACCATGCACGCCCAGGGTGTGGAAGAAAGAAATCATATGTTCAATAGGTCTTTTTTGTGGCCATGGATGAAGACCTTCCATGTCTTTTAAGGCATCCAAACCCAAACCGCGAAAACCTTCTTGTTCTTTTCCGCGCGGAGCAATGTAAGACGGACGCCAACGAGAAAACATTTGCGCCACCGGAGCCGTATCTGCAATAGCCACTGCGGGATCACCTGAAAATTTGGTAGCGATCTCTAAAGCTTTTTCCAGAACACGATGTTCGCCGCCAAATAAGTGCTGTGTGGACTCGATTTCCACAAAAATAAATTGCGGAAAACGAAACTGCACACGAGGACTTAAAAGTAAAAAGGCCTCAGCTGAGGAGCTTTCTTGCGGTGTTTTTAAATTGATGCATAAAGTTCGCATGGATCATACTCCCGGCAATATTAAAAGGTGTTGGGCGGTGCAAGGCTCTTTGAATGGTGATGAAATCGCGTTGAAAGCTCATGATTAAACTAAAAAGAGGATTGATGAACTTCACAGGCTTCTGATTCACAAAGACCAAAGCCACTTTGTGCAACCGACAAAGACGTTTCAATTTTTGCAGCTGGTGGTTCTTTAAAAAGATTTCTTTTAAGTTGCAGCCGATCACTTCAAACAAAGAACTTGTGATCAGCTCTTGCAATAACCAGAAAAGCTGGTCTTTTTCCTGGGGCTCTTTCACTACCAACAGGCGCTTTAAATTAATTTTTTGATGCGAAAGGTGAGTCGGGAATAACTGCGCATCGCCATTGATCCAAGCCGCCCATTTATTCTGCGCATGAACTTGCTGAACAATGCGAATCCAGAGCGAGGTGGCTCCGGTCCCGGGCAGTCCTTGCAAAAGACTTAAGTCTCCTTGCGGGATTCCCTTCCAGAGTAAGAAGTTGTCCAGCACGGCAAGACCCGTGGACAACCCAGCTGGGGGTTGCAAGTTTTCAGCAGAGACAAAAGGAACATTTTGTAGTTCGGGAAGGGCGAGGGCACGCATAAAGCTCTCCGTTATTTACATATAATTTACATAGTAATTTATATGTAAGTCAAAGAGCTAAATGTGAATATGGACTAAGGTTTTAGTTTAAAGAAATTACAAAAAAATCAAATACTTACATTGCGCCTTCAGAAGTCAGCAATTCGGCCTTGAGCTCTGGACCCCAGTGATATTTGAGTTTATTCGTATTTTTACCCACAACGCGATGGCAAGGAATCCAATAACAAATAGGATTTTTGGCCACAGCCGAAGCCACCGCACGAACAGCCGAAGGCTTGCGCAGCTTTTTTGCCAGTTCAGAATAAGTCCAAGTTGTGCCACGAGGAATTTTTAGAAGTTCCAACCACACGCGCACCTGAAACTCAGTGCCTTGAAGTTTGATTTTGTGTTTCCCGTTCCAGAAGTTGCCTTTGCTCCATTTAACCGGAGTAAAAGAACCTACTTGAAAGTGATATTGTTCTTCAAAGAAATCGGCAAGATCGCCTTCGACCTTCTTTTTTCCTAAAGCATAACTGCCCAAAAAAATAAGTTCTGAGCCGTCGAAGGCCGCCAGCCAATCGCCAAATTCAGAAGCCACTTTGTAAACACGGAATTCAAGATCTCCCATAGTCACCTCGGATTAGGGAGATCTGTACCTTAGATTGTGTCAGAGCACAACTTCTTCGATATAAAGGGGGGTGAAATAACGGATGTCATAGCCTCCATAACGTTTAAAGGCATCCACGACTTCCTCCTTTTCTTTGCTGGAAGGCGTGGGGACACAAATGAGGACGTGACCATTTCTTATCTCTTGATCCGCCTCGTGAAGAAATCGCCATTCTGCTGAATCAGAGAATTTGATAAATTTACGCATATAGTTTTCCAGAAGGGTGTGATGACTGCCTTCCAAATCAATCGCATCCACGCCTTTATTGCCCTCGAAAACATTGAAGTCCTCGTCGCTATAGCCATAGTCTTCAAGTTCTTCGATGGCCTTTAAAGCCTCTTCTCCATTTTCAAAAAAGGCGGCCGTATAGTGATTGGGATAAGGTAAATATTCAGGATGAGGCAGTTGTTCTAAACTCACCATAAGAAACCTCCATTCTGTGTTGCTATTATAAAATGGATAGAATTGAGATTTTTTTAAATCACAGTCTCTAACACATTTGTAAAGATCGGTTCGACTTTGGTCATTTATTCAAACATTCCGTCCATCGTGATGTATTTTTGATTGTTGGGCGTCAGTCGCAACGACTGATAAAAAGTTTGCTGGCACTGACCTCTTAAAATCGCATCGATTCCGCCGATGGTCGCGGTATAAACCTCGTCGACGTTTAAAACATCCAAAGATGTGATGACTCCTGTATGCGGGGCTGTCGCTCGCACTTTTTTAAGAAAGTGATCGCGAGAGTTGCATGCCATCAAACCTAAGATCGGAGTTTTTTTGGGGCCAGAAAGGGCGGCCAGCATTTTCTTCAGCCCGGGTCTTTGTACTTCGTAGTAACCATCATAGTCGACCTTATTACGACCTCGCACAAAAACGGGTGGAGAAAAATCGGGCCCGCCTCCATTGCGCGCGTGACCGAAGTAGAAAACAGCATCGGCATTTTCTAAAGCTTTAGCGAAATAGCTATCCATGAACGAAGTGCGCTCATTTTGTTCTCGGCTCATGCGCCCCAGGTTGGATTCCAAAAACTCTGTGGCTGATGAAAAATGGACGTCAATACGTGCCGGGTATTTGACTCCATGGACGATCACTTCGCGACGGAAGCGATACACGTTGCTGGGATCTTGTGTAAATCCGCAAAAGCGCGCGCGCCCGGAGCAAGGACTGAGCAGTAATTTACGAAGGGCTGCAAAGGCACCTAAATCCAAGGAAGGGCTAAGACCAAAACTGCGACCTTCCGCATACACGTTGCTTCCCGTTGTCCAGTCGAAATACCCCAAGGCGATACGAATATCAATCTGGCCATCATCAAGAATGTCTTTATATCTTTGCACACAAAGTGCGCGTTTAGAGGCTGGCAAAGCATCGAGGTTGTCAGTGGCCTTGTCGTCAAGACGATCTAAATAGTTGCGGCCCATGACATCGAAACGAGCTTCGTAAATATAGGTCCCACGAGCCGAAGCTGTTGAGGCAGCCAAAAGAAAAAGTAAAACTCCCAACACGACTGACTTCATGACGTCCTCCATGGGGATAAGATAATCCGTGGCGCTTCCGAGTCTAGTTACACGGCACTAATGCGCTTATGATTTCTCACATAGAAGCACAGGGCTTTTTAGCTCAGGATCGGTAAATGGAAAAATGAGAATAATGAGACGGCTCTTCGACCTCGCAAAGCCACGGGTGCTCTTTGTGGATAAGAAATCGCGTCAGGCGACCACGTCCGACAACTTGAATGGTGCGACTTCGAGCCATGACTTTGAGATCATCAAGGGTCTTTCTAACGTGGGCCTCAGTGCCATAATCAAAAATAAAATAAACGTCCGCTGGTGGAAGTTGAAACTCAGCCTTCGCTAGGTCGGTTGTTTGCAAATCGACAAGAGTTGTTGCTCCTAGCGCTCTTTGCGCTTCGGCAACCCTCAAACCCTCTAGTTCAAAACCCAGAAACTGAATGTCAGGGTGATGGCGTTGAACGACAAAGGCCATGCGGGCATAGGCGCAACCTAAGTCAACCAGCACACTTCCGGAATTGAGTTTTAATAAATCCAGAATATTGCGAATTTCCACATACGGAGTTTGAAAGGCTTGAACCGACAGATGATCCCAATTCTGCAAAAACAAGGAATCTTCTTTGGCTTGTGCGCGAATTTCTTTTTCAACAGACTCACAACGCAGACCCAAATGCGCGTCCACACAAATCGCGTGTTCCTGCGCTTCCTGATAGGTGTAAGAACTAAGATCCAAAAGAGGAAAGGGATTTTCCGGATGAAAAGGAATCATAGTGGCGTTGCCACGCCATGAAGGAACTTTTCCACGATAGGAACGTAGTCCGTTTTGAAGTCCCGAAGGCCGGTCAGATGACCAGCCTCTGGCAGTGCCAATTTTGTCCAGTCCAAATTACTGTGGGGCTCAAACACTTCGTCAATATGCTCTGGAGGAATTAACAAATCCTTCCAGCCGCGAATGGAAAGAATTCTAAATCCATCTGGGAAAGTTTTAAGGTCGTCATGCAAATCTTTATGCAAAAAGGGACTCCAGCCTAAGCTTAATAGGGGAGTTAAAGCCATTCGGACCGGCAACAGCTTTATTTGATATTCATGAGTATAGAGCTTATAGGCCGAAGGAATGAAGCGAGCCGTAGGGCCACTATCACAGATCAAAGCCACTGTGTCGGAACACCGACGCCGAGCCATGGCTTCAATGGCCGCTCCGGAAGGATTCGAGAAAGAAAAAATAATCTTTTTTCCCGGGATCAGATTTAACAGAGTTTCAATTTGATCGGCGTAAACATGCTTGGTGCCGAAGACGCCAGCTTTGCTGATTGGAGGACGAAAAGAAATCAGATCTTTCAGCGTGCCTTGAAGATTGAAGGCGAAAGCGTCAAAGCCTAAGGAGTTCACCAATTTGATATGACGAAGCAGCTGCTTCTTGCTGCCTTCATAAAAGTGCACGAAGAAAACAAGCTCTTCGTACTTTTTGTTGCGAGATAAAAAGAACTCCCCATCAAAGGGGAGTTCTTGCTTGGTTAAGTCAGTATTCATTCAATCCAGTTTCTGCCGCGATAAAGCGACGATCCTGTGACTAGTGCTTGTGCACAGGGTTTTTGGCTGGCCACAAATCGGTCCAGTGCCCCGCACGTCCTTCCGCCTGATGAGCTTCGCCTAGAGCGCTTTCAGAAACCATCACTTTTTCAAGAGCCGTTTCCGCCAACACTTTTCCGCAAGCCTCGACAACAGCTTCCGCATCGATGTTGTGGTAAGCGTAGATTTCAGAAGGTCGTCCACACTTCGAGTGTTTGCGAACAGCCAAAGATTCCTGACGAACGCCAATGATAGAACCGATGTTATCCAACAAGCCGGCCTCACCATCCGCGACTGAAACTGCAGGGATGCGTTTACCCGCGACAGTCACAAGGTCACCTGTTGTCACCTCGTCCGCTTTTCTAAGGTACAGATTCGAGTTCACACCCAAACCATTTTTCAAATAATCATAGTCATTTTCATGAGCTTGAATGCCCACAAGAAGATCTGACGATGTCACAACGATCACATTTGCATAAATGCCACGAGACAATAGCGCTTCAGAGGCCTTGATTCCTTCCGTTACCAGAGAACCCATAGCGAAGATATTTACGACATTGTCGCCGGGTTCATAACCTGCATAACCGCGATAGTCGATAAGGTAGTAAGCGCCTTTAAGAACCTCTTCACGAATGGTGGACATGATTTGTGCCTCATCCATGGTGCCCAGTTCTTCTTCGTTATAAGCACCCGCAATCGGGAATTCGGCGCGCGCCAAAGTTCCTTCAAGACCTGTTTTGAAGCGAGCTTGCTTTTTCAGGTAGTGCAACATGTCTTTTTGTTCCGCACCACGAGTCACAAGGCGCAGAAGAGTTCCTGTTCTGCCAGCGTTGTCGTTCAAGACGTGACGTTTGATGGTGTCACACAAGATCCAATCCAGTTCCTGACAGAAGAACGGCTCCCAAGTAATTTGATTGGGAATTTGAATGTCAGACTTCCAACCGTGTTGCGCTCCTTCTGGAGAAAGAGTTACGCCCGAAGGAGTTCCTACGCAGATGAACGAAGACTTCCAGTAAAGGTTATAGAAGTATTGGTCCAAAGCCCGTTTGATGAAGAAATCATAAACCGTCATCAAAGGAATGATCGGGATACCCAGGAAGTCGCGCATTTTTCCAAACGCGCCCACGCAAGACATCACGTTTCCTTCGGCAATTTCAAAACGTAAGAAACGGTCTGAAACATCTTCGCCAGGAACAAGGTCAGGAAGTTTATGATCCTTCACGCCCAGTTCTGTTTCCAAGTCCTGAACAACTGGCGCACCGAAAATCTTACCGTCCATCGCTGGATTTAAGTTCGTCGAAGTGCCAACATCCGGAGCCATAGAAATGAAAAGCTCGCCAGGAAGTTTGAACGGTTTTTCAGAGTCTGTCAGAGGTTTTTGCTTTTCACCAAGTTTGGATTCATCCAGCGGTGTGTTCGCAATACGAGTCAATTTCGCCGTCAACTGTCCCAACATCCATTGAGTGTGGGGATAGCTGGTCATCTTTGTATTGATGTCCAAAGTTTGCGGAATATCCCCGAACTCAGTCAGCTTGCGCAGGAAGAAATCTTGGTTTTTAGCTTTCAATGCGTGTTGCGCTTTGATTTCAGAGTAAAGTTTTTCCCCACGAGTCGCTAGGAATTTGCCTTCAACAGAGTTGGCAGCAAAACGCTCATAAAGCTTGTCGCCTTTGATGCCTTGTTTTGCCTTTAATTCCATGACCTCTTCTTCTTGCGGTAATGAAGAGTGATTGCCAGGTTGAGCTGCGGCTTTAAGGCCCCAGCCTTTCAAGGTGTGCGCGATGATGATGGTTGGCTTACGAGTGGATTTTTTGGATTTTTCCATCGCCTCTGCCAAGGCGATCATATCGTGACCACCGAAGTCGCGGATGGCATGGTAAAGCTCTTCATCAGAAACGCTATCCAAGAACTTCTTCATATTTGGATGTTCTTTGGCGATTCCTTTTTTCAAAGCTTTTATGTCTTGAACAAGAAGAAGAGCTTGCAGTTCGTAATCCTCAAGTTCCTTTTCTAGGAAGTTCTTGAATGTGTCGCCATCTTTCTTTTTGAACAAAGCCTGGCGTTTTGAACCGTGACGAACCTGAATGACTTCCCAGCCGTTGGCAGCCATGGTGCGCTCCACACGATCAGCATCAGTCCCATTCATGATTTCTTTGTTAGTGATACGATGACCATCCAAAGACTGACGGTTGTAATCCAGAATCCAAGTCAAAGAGCCCAATTCACGTTCGGCAAAGTCAGGCACGGCTTCATACATCGAGCCTTCACGGAATTCAGAGTCACCGCAGACGGCCCAGAAGTGAGCATCGGGAACTTCGTACCCATGTTCACGAGCATAACGATAGGCCAGGGCAAGGTAACCCGCCTCTACAGGTGGGATACCCACAGTGCCTGAAGGGAAGAAGTTGTGATTATCTGGATCGTAAGCAGAGTGGTAAGATTGGAATACGAATTCACTGCCGTCAGTGAATTTACGAAGGCCATTCATTGCCTGATCGGCCTGCTCTTGCGTGAGTTTCGACAGGTCATTCTTTAGCAACAAATCCAAAAGATAGTTGTAGGAGTGGTCTGTTGGAGACGCATGTGGCTTATTGGCGATATGATCGAAACCTGATTTCACAAGAAGGTGTAAAGCCCCCATGATATGCAAGGAACTGGCGCTGGCTGCCGGATGCCCCCCAATTTTGGGATCGCCCTTTTCTTTGTCGGAGCGGTGATTGGCCTGCCAGATCATCTGTGTCGCAAGGTAGTGCGCACGTCTAGCGATTGAGTCCAGAACCTCAGGTTTAGCATTTTTTAGAGTTGAGTTATCCAAGTGGATCTCCTTCGGAATTTGTACTTTTCTAGCGTCTGGCAACCTAGCATTGTACCGAGGAGGAGTCCATGCATTTAAGCCCCGCAGCAAGAGTTCTGGCTCTATTTTGGACATAGGCCATAAGAAAGAGGCTGACGAGCATCAGAGTCGTGTTTCCTGACGACGATGTGGCAGGTTTTGGCTTTGCCTGTAAAAGCTTCAATAAAAATGAGGTGTTACGTAAGTGATACGTCGTTCAAACTGAAATATTTGCTAAGGTTTACTTTGGTTTCTTTAATTGTCTCTCTCGGCCAAGGTGTCTTGGTCATCACCTGAGGTGTCTGAAAAGGCGCGCATATTTCTGCGATTGGCTTCCTGAGCGACTGATTTTTCGGACTGTGGGAAAAGATATTGGAAGAAACCACGAGCCTGTTCGCGATCAAACGATCTCTCACCACGACAATTTGTTCATTGATACTTTCTGCCAATTTGCGACGACGATAAATGTCTTTTTCATTTCTGAAGATAGCATTTTCGTAATAGCCGTTCCGTCGAGAGAGAGTTTGGCGGTGAAGCGGAGGAGTTTACGCGGGTGTAATAGAGTGTGTGTTTACACAAAAGTTCATTTTGATTGCCGCGTTCATCGGGGGCGTCCTACTTTTGAAGTATGGAGCCAGATCAATTGCGACTGCCAAATGAGAGCGAAGGTTTGTTAAGAAAGATTGTGGAATCCGTTCCTAGCGGCATTCTATTGGTCAATACACAGGGGAACATTATGCTGTGTAACTCCGAGCTGGAAGCAATGCTCGGTTATGAACCGCATGAATTATTAGGAAAGAAAATTGAGGCTTTGGTGCCATTTTCAGTCCGCGACAAGCATCCGGCAATGCGAGCCGAGTTTGCGGCCCATCCCAGCAAAAGGCAAATGGGCGCGGGTCGCAATCTGACAGCTTTGAAAAAAGACCTCTCAGAAATACCTGTCGAAATCGGCCTGAACCATGTGTATTTGGGCACCGAAATGTATGTGATCGCTGCCGTGGTGGATATTACCGAAAGAGTGCGGCAGGAAGAGCGTTTTCGCACCATCGTCGAGTCAGTGCCCAATGGCATTCTGATGATCAATAAATTTGGCAAAATTCTTTTAAGCAACACACCTTTGGAAAAAATGTTCGGATATGAAAAAGGCGAGCTGATTGGACAAGAAGTGGAAGTGCTGGTGCCGACACGCTTTCGCGAGGCGCATCCGCAACACCGCAGAAAATTTGCCGAAGAGCCGCAAAAAAGAAGAATGGGGGCGGGCCGCGACCTGACAGGTTTAAAAAAGGACGGACAGGAGATCCCTGTAGAGATAGGCCTGAACCACATGACCGTCGGCGGCGAGCAGTTTTTTCTGGCGTCCGTCGTCGACATCACCGAACGCAAAATCACCGAGCAGAAGCTTCAGAAAGCCTATCAAGAAGTCCAACAGAAGAATCAGGAAATGGAACAATTTGTCTATACCGTTTCCCATGATTTGAAAGCCCCGTTGGTCACCAGCGCCTCCTATATGGACTTTTTAAGAGAAGACATCGAAGAAAAGAATTTCGAAGGAATTCATGATTCTTTGATGCGCTTGGAAAATGCGCACCGACGAATGAAAGACTTGATAGAGGATCTTCTTCAATTAAGTCGAGTCGGCCGCATCGAACTGAGTGATGAAACTGTTTCTTTGTCGTCTTTATTAGATGATGTCCAAGAGTCTCTAAAAGAGATTCTAAGTGCCAAAAACATTCAAGTGGAAACAGCAGGGGTGGACTATTCGATTCGCGTGGACTCGCGTCGAATGTATCAGGTTTTCGAAAATCTTTTTATGAATGTGACAAAGTATGCGGCGGATGGACCCGATCCTTTGCTTCGGGTTTTCACCCAAAGGACTGATAATGAGCTCCGCATCTGCGTCAAAGATCAGGGACCCGGAATTGATCCCGTCTATCATCAAAAAATTTTCGGACTTTTTCAAAGATTGGATAACAAACAGGAAGGCACCGGTGTGGGCCTAGCTATTGTTGCTAGGATCATGCAATTGCATGACGGAAAAGCCTGGGTGGAATCGATGCCTCCCAATGGCAGCGAGTTTTGGGTGTCTCTTCCCCTGGAAAGGGTGGTTTTATGAGCGCAACTGCTTCCCGCATCACGCATCTTCTGCTGGTCGAGGACGATGATGACCATGCGTCTTTTATTACACGAGTTTTGAAAAGAATTGAGCCCAACTTGCAGATCAGTCGCGCCGAGGACGGAGTCGCCGCGTTGATGTTTTTCGAGGGAAAACCGCCCTTTGAAAATCGAGAAGTTCCGGATTTAGTTTTACTGGATTTAAAACTACCAAAAAAAGGCGGTCACGAAGTTTTAGAGAAGATCAAATCAGATCAGGAATTTCGCAGTATTCCTGTCGTTGTTTTAACAACGTCAGATGCTGAAGCCGATAAAAAAGCAGCCTATTCGCATCATGCCAACAGCTATTTGGTCAAGCCTTTGGAAAGCGGCCAATTTAGAATGATGCTGCAAGAGTTGAATACCTATTGGAATCATCTAAACAGACAGTTGAAAAGTCATGAGAAACCTCAACTTACTTCTCATTGAAGATAACGAGGCCCATGCTCATATTATTCAACGCTATCTGAAAAGAGTTTCGGACTATTCAGTCCGAATAGATCATGTGGATCTTTGGAAGCTGGGGGCTGAAAAGCTGAAGGCCGGCAAATTCGACGCGGTTTTGCTGGATCTGCGTCTGCCAGACAGCGACTTGGACCAGACGTTATCGCGGGCTCTTCAGGGGGCGCAGAACGTGCCGATCATCGTCTTGTCGTCACTGGAAGACCGGGCGATCGCCGTGAAATCCGTTCAAGAAGGGGCGCAGGACTATTTGTGTAAAGGGGATCTATCTGCGGAACTTCTTTTAAGAACTATCTTAAATTCCATTGAAAGAAAAGAGAACGAAAGACAGCTGCGACTGGAATCTAAAAAGAATGAATATCTTTTAGAGTTGGGTCGCCTGGTTTTGAATGAGGATGACATCCCCAAAGCCCGCGAGCGCGGTCGGCATGTCTTGGCCAGCTATTTACATTCAGATTATGTCGATATATTGATTCAGCACTTTAATTTTAAGGCCTCTTCCGAATCTGTATTAACGGATTTTTCAGACCCAGACATTCAGAGCCTGTTGGGTACGCTACAAAAACAAGGTTTGAAATATGGAATTTTGGTCCCCTTGGCGGATCGTAAAGGCGCTGATGCTTTGGGGCTTATCGTGGCATACAACCGCGACGAGGGATTTTATAGTCGGGACCAAATTCATTTTGTCTTTACCGTCGCAAATATGTTGAGCTACCTCATTGTCCGTAAGCGACTGGAAAATCAGTTGCAGCAGAAGATCATGGACCTTCAGGATGCGCATCAAAAGAAAGATGATTTTATCGCGACACTGTCCCACGAACTCAGAACGCCGTTGAATATACTTGCGGGACATCTTGAGGTTTTGAAAACATCGCAGCCGTTAGGGGAAGAAGCGCTAGAGTCCATTAAGGGCATCGAAAAAAACTTAGACTTGGAAACCCGACTGATTCAGGAAACTTTGGATTTGTCGTATATCGTGACAGGGAAAATGCAATTGAATCTTTCGGTCTTCAATTTGCGAAAGAGCATCCGCACGGTGCTGGAATCTTTTCGGACGGCCATCCATGCGAAGAACTTGCATTTGCTAACCGAGGTGTACGAAGAGCTTCAGGATTTTTATGGCGATCCTCATCGATTGCAACAAATGCTCTGGAACTTACTTTCCAATGCCGTTAAATTTACGCCGCGGGATGGAATGATCGAGTTTCATGCGCGCAAAATAAATTCGACATTGGAGTTTAAAATTTGCGATTCAGGAAAGGGGATTGCGCGGGAGAATCTTCGTTATGTTTTCAGCAAATTTTGGCAGGAAGATTCATCGATATCTCGCCACTATATGGGTTTGGGGTTGGGCCTGGGCCTTGTTAAACAGATTGCTGAACTGCACGGGGGTTATGCCGAAGTTGAAAGTGCCGGACCGAATCAAGGCGCCTGTTTCACGATAAAATTACCTTACATGCTAGCTCGTCAGGTCGCCGCCGCAAAAACAGGAGAAGCCAAAATCGATGTGCATACTGTGGCGACCTCGCCCCAACCCAGAAGCTCCGTTCTTTCGAATAGAAAAGTTCTTATCGTCGATGATTCAGAAGATACCGTTGCTTTGATGTTGAAACTTTTGCGGAAAACTGGCGCGATCGTTACTGGTTATATCAGTCCGGAAGAGGCTTTAGAGGCGGCAAAGAGTCAGGGTTATGACTTGATTATTTCAGATATTGGGATGCCGGGACTGAACGGCTACGAGCTTCTGACACTTTATCGGGCGTGGGAAAAAAAGAGGGGAAGAAAGAAGACCCCGGCGATCGCCTTGACGGCCTACGCGAGTGACGACGATGTCAAGCAGGCTCAGACCGCCGGCTTTCAGCTGCACATGACGAAGCCGATGAATTTAAAGCTCTTAGAGGAAAATATTCGTTCGCTTTTGGCGGACTAAGTTTCTAGAACGAAGTCCCAACGAATTTTCACAGTGCCGTCACCTTCCACGATTCCCTTGGGCGGATTTGGAAACGGGGCCGCCGCGCGAAAGGCTTCAATCGCGGCGTCATCCAAATCACGAACGCCAGAATCGCTGATCACCTGAACGCGCACCAGAGTGCCTTTGTCGTTCAAAACGATCATTAATTTTGTGATGCGATCTTGATTTGTTGCCGCAGGCGCACGTCCTTCTTTGAACATTTTGGAGAGTTTGTCGCGGACGCGACCTTCCCAATGCTGAGCAAGTTGTTTGCGGATGCGATTGTAATAAGAATAGTATTTGAACTCGCGCGTATTTAAGACCGTCTCTAAACCGACGTTAACGTCTTTCAAATAGTCATTGGTCTGACTGGTTTCCGCTCCGGTCCCGGTGTTTTGATCGCCGTCACCTCGACCTTCGCCCAGGCCGGATTCTTTATCTGCCAATTTTTGCCTTTCCAAGGCCTCGTTTGCATCGAAAGTTTTAAACAAATCTTTGGCAATTTGCTTTTTGGATTCTTCGGAGTGAGCCACGCTTTTTTGTTTGCCGTCGCCCTTAGGTCCAGTTTTTTGCGGTGCCGACTTCTGAATATTTTGGAATTCACCGCGGTTGGCCGCCTGAGTCTGTTTCGCCACTTTTTGGTTTTTGGCGCTCAGAAAGCGAGCATCCTCGGGCACTTCTTCGTTGGCTGAGGTTTCAGATTGTTCGACAATCTGATTGCGCGACAGGGCTGACTTTTTCTTCAAAGCCTCTTCGACTTTTTGCATTTTTTGAAGATCTTCCGGACTCAGAAAGTTAATGCTTACCGTCTCTGTTTTCTTTGTTTCAGGCGTCAGGCTTTCCACAATAAGGAAGGTCCCAAGAACCAAAACGTGGAATCCCAGCGATAGCAATACATACATTCTGAAAGACGGTGATTTCATCATACGACCTCACCCCTTTCTATCGGTAGTATGACACCCGAACCTGAGAAGATGGTGAACCGGACCCGTGAATTGCGACTCAGGTCCAGGGCCAGACTTTGACTCCTTTGTCACTGTTGGGTGAAAATGAAACATCTATGAAATTTGACTCGTGGTATCTGACAGATAAAGGGCTTCGTCGTGATTCGAATCAAGACTCCTGTCTCATCAATAGGGAGCTTGGTCTCTTTATCGTGGCAGATGGTATGGGGGGACATTCCGGCGGAGAAGTGGCGTCCAGTATGGCTGTGGAGACTGTTGAAGAAATCATGCTTCAACCGGATACACACAAAAAGTCTCCGCGTGAACTTATCCTTAACTGCTATGAAGAGGCTTCCAGAAGAATCTTCGACAAAGCGGCGAATGAACGCCCTGAACTGGCCGGCATGGGAACCACCATGGTGATGGCTTATATTCGCGGCAAACATTTGTACGTTGGAAATGTTGGTGATTCTCGCTGCTATCTTTTCAAGCGCCCGTATCTTTGGCAGATTACGGAAGATCACTCGCTTTTAAATGAACAATTGCGCGCGGGAGTGATGAGCGAAGAGCAAGTGCGCCAATTCGTGGGGCGAAATGTCATTACTCGCAGCGTAGGTTATGAGCGAGATGCCTATCCCGATATTATTGAAAGAGAGATTTTCCCAGGGGAAATTTTCCTGATGTGCTCAGATGGTCTTTCAGGTCTTGTCGAAGACGGAAGAATATCTGAAATTTTGAATCAAAATACACCTGACAAAGCAGTTAAAGCTTGTGTAGAACAAGCACTTGCAAATGGTGGCGACGACAACGTGACAGTGATGTTGTTGCATTTCCACGAATAGAGTCGAGGTCAGGTTGGATAAGAAGAAGGTCACGCTTTTTATAGTGAGCAATCAAACGGGAAAAACCCGTAAGATTGTGCTCTCAGCGGCTTGGCTGAAAGCCCTGTCGTTCATTTCTGCGGTGATCATCATCATTTTCGCGGCCGGTCTGGTCGATTATTTTGGTTTGCTTTTGCAGGCCATGGAAAACAAACGTCTTAAAGCTGAAAATGCCCAACTGATCAAACAGTTCCAGGTCGTCGAAAGCAAGGTCAGTGCTCTGGAAAACTCTTTGGAGCGCGTGAAGACCTTTACCACCAAGTTGAAATTGATTACCAACGTCGATGCTGAAGATCGTATTACAAAGCTGACGATGGGACCTAAGCCTGCAGCGGGTCAGCAAGTGGAAGAATACGAGCCGATGGAGCAGCGACAGGAACCTGAAGAATTGGTTGCGCAGGATCAAGTATTTGCCAATAAAAAACCTCTGAACGATCAAATGGGCGAACTTGCCAACGAAAATGCGGATAAAGACTATGCCTCTTTGGTTGTGCGAATTGATAAAGCGGTTAAAGAAACGCAGTTAAAAGAACAAAGTGTCATTGATTTATGGGAAAGCTTGTCGGAAAGACAAAGTTTGTTGAATTCCACGCCGAATATGAAGCCTGCCAAAGGATGGATCACGTCTCGTTTTGGTTATCGCATTTCACCTTTCAGCGGTAAAACAGCTCTTCATGCTGGTCTTGATATTGCGGCGGCTCCAGGGTCGCCGGTGTATGCACCAGCGGATGGTGTTGTTGTCTTCGCAAGTTATGACGAGTCTTATGGAAAACTTATCACCATAGACTATGGTTATGGCGTAACGACCCGCTTTGGGCATTTGTCGCAGATTTATGTGCAGGTGGGTCAGCGCGTGAATAAGTGGGATGTCGTCGGGGCCGTGGGAAACACCGGTCGTTCAACGGGTCCACATCTTCACTACGAAGTCCGAATCAATGGAACGGCTGTCGATCCGATCAACTACATACTTGACGAGTAACACAGATAAAAATCTGGACGGTTTTTTTCACCTTGGCGACAATAATCCTAAGCGAGGTGAAGATGAAAACTTTAATATTCTCACTTTTCCTTTTTGTCCCGGGTCTTTCCAAGGCGGCATTGCCTTCTCAATTTTCTGAATGTTTAAGGGAAAACAGCGCGACGAATATGTCGGTGCAGGACTTACGAGAAATCGCTCGTGTTTCACAAGTGACGTATTGTCAGAATCAAGTGGGCCTCGTGGGTAAAGCCGAAATAATCCAGCTATTGCAAAGTCCGAATATCAATATCGGTATTTCCGTTTCCAAAACAACTTACAGCGCCACCGATTTTGTGGACTTAGCTCGAGCGGGCAGTTTTGTTCTTTACGTCGATGGGGCGCGCCTGACGGTTCCGAATTTGATCGCCATTGCTCAGGCCGGGGCACAATTGGTTGTCATGACGGCTTCGGCGGGAATTTCGAAAACCGATTTACTAACATTGGCGGCAGCCAAACCTTTCATTCTGAACGTCAATTCACCCACAAGCGCTTTGGATTTAAGGGACTATGTTGCCGCCGGTATGCAAATCGTCATTCGTTCTGCGCAAGCGGGACTGAGCCGGGTGGATATCATGAGTGTTGCCACGGCCAATTCGGCCTTGGTGACCGTGATGCCTTAAATAAAAAAGGCCCCGCAACTGCGAGGCCTTTTTTATTCCGAATTTCCGAAACAACTACTGATTCATAACAGAAACAGCAGGCATTGGACATTGCAATTCAT
Organism: Bdellovibrio sp. ArHS; assembly: GCF_000786105.1. Taxonomy (NCBI): domain Bacteria; kingdom Pseudomonadati; phylum Bdellovibrionota; class Bdellovibrionia; order Bdellovibrionales; family Pseudobdellovibrionaceae; genus Bdellovibrio; species Bdellovibrio sp. ArHS. Next base: position 84,996 of record NZ_JTEV01000011.1, on the reverse strand, counting down.
CCAATTTCTTTTTCACCAAAGCGGCGTCGTTCTTATAACCTTTTCTTACAAGAACATCCTGAGCTTGTAGGACAACTGATTTACTGAACGTAGTTCCGTTAAGCTGAGTGTTTCCGCGGCATGAAGTAAGAACGGCTTTATCCATTTTTACGTCCAATACTGGATCGATCATATCACAGAAGAACTGAACCGCACCTAAGTGGTCGATCGCTGCAGACCAATCCAACCAAGCCGACTCAAGATACTGACACATAAGTTCTTGTTCGCGAGATCCCATTGGCAGCTCTTGCAATGTCAAGTTGCTAAGTTCTCGGGCGATTTTGCCGGATTCCATTTGAATTTTTGGATCACGGTAATAGTAACCAGCAGGAGTGATAATGACATCCTGATTGCGACCTGATTTCGTCAAGCTGTAAGAGCCGTTGCGGACTGCAGACATGCTTGTCACGAAAGCGGAGATCGCCTGATCGTGCATTGTTTTTGTGTGATCAATCCAAGCTTTAACCGGAGGAGCTCCGAAGCCCCAAGCACTGCGTGAACCGAAAAGTCCTGACTTTAAGTTCACCATACGTTGCGCAAGCTCTGAACGATCGATGATCGACGTATCTTTAGAAAGCTCTTGCATCGCTTTTTCAACACGTTTGATAGTGACTTTTTCAACTTCGATACGCGTGTACTGAGCTTTCCACTGATTGTATTCAGCATTTCTGGAAAGTTCTGTTTCCAAAGAAACTTTTGAATTTGAGATAACGGCCGTCGTTAAGCTGACAGCTTGACGAACACCGTTCATCCAAGAGCGGCTGGCTGCGGCGCAGGTCTTCAACGCTGACTCGTCTTCGAAAGCTTTTACTGCCGCATCAGCAATTCTCTTCATGGAAGAAGCGTGCAGATTCTTCATTGTCGCTGCTTGAAGTTTTTGAGCGCGATCACCTTGAGCTGTCGCTGCTTCCAAGTTAAGGAACGCCGAGGCCGGGAACGTTTTTCCGTCTCGAGCCCAATTAACAAGCTCGTTACCCAAAGTACAAACCATCAAATCATCAGGATTCTGAGTGATTTGGCTATCCACTGTCGTAATGTCGGCGCGATCGTTGGCAATTTGCGCTTCAATCGCCGAAGTGTTTTTCATCACGGCTTCACGGTAAGTAAGAAGCTGTGACAATTCACGAGTTGGAGTTGTGAATCTTTTCTTATAAAGATCTACTTCTTTTTCCAGCTCTTGAGTGATTTTGCTAATTTTTCCACTTTGCGCCAACTGCATGAAGCGGACTTTTTTCGCCACTTTCGTGTATTGACATGTATTTTGAAGAACCGCTTTGCGGTGATCCGGATTCGTCATATCCAATGTGTTGGCATCAATCATTTTCGCAATCGCGGAAATTCCGCTTGTTGCCACGACACCACCAATAACGAAGGGCAGAGCTGGAGCCAGAGCCGCGTTCATCGAAACTGCGAAAAGTGCGTAAGGGGCAAGACCGTTGATAACGTCATTCAACGCCAACAAGACTTTACCGGTCGACATAGTTTGACGACCACATTTTGAGTTCAAGAAATTGTTATTATTAATAATGTCACCCAAGCTACCGACCGCGGCAAGGGCCGCCGTCATGGATTGATCAATTTGCGCCGTATTTACGACTGCCGCATCTTGCGCCGCCATGATCTGTTGCAAGGATGCGATGCTATTTTTGATTTGATCGCCATTTTTTTCAATCGCCTGGGCAGAAGGCGACCCCGTACATTCTGGAGAAGCCTTAACCTCTTTATTAAGAGAGTCGATGGCCGCGATGAGTTCCGCGTGAGGGCGATTGTCGAAAAGAGGGCAGCTATAAGCTTCTGCTACTTTGGCAGACCCCATCTTGGTGGCACCACCGGTAGAGGCCGGGCGAGTTGAAGAAGAACTGGATGAACCCTTATTTCCTGCGCCAGAACCCGAGCCTGAGCCGCCAGAATTTTGGTTTCCTTTAGGCACGGAAGGCGTCGTAGGGAACAGGCCTGTGTCGCCGCCATTATCTTCAGGGAATAAATCCAAAGGGAATCCTGAGGATGAGGACGTCGTTGCATTAGCCGCCAGCACCGTCTGCGGGGTGTGAGGGATAATGAAACTCGCGGAAATCGCAAAGGCCATGGCACTTCGCTTTACGTACTTCAGTTTCATAAAGTCTCCAGTGTTAAACTTTTCGCCAAGTAACTTTTTTTGCGTGTCATTTTGAGGCGCTCTGGTGCCGTAGGTGCTTCTAAGTTCCCGGAAACACACACTTCACCCTGCTCGCTCAAAACTACCAACGCGTTCGTCGGATCACTTTGCAAGTCCAGTGCCCTTGCGCTTCGTTTTGAAACAAGTCCAGACATGTTCACTCAAAGAGTGTCACTCGTGCGCTTTCTAGACGCTTTTTGACCCTGTCGTAATAAAAGCGCTGTCATTTGCTTATTATCTGCAAATTAATGGGACTTGGACGCAAGGGAGTGGAACAATCTTTGAAGTAGAGGTGAGGTATGAAACTAATCATGTCATGTCTCTTAATACTAGGTTTTACATGTACCTGCCTGGGTAAGGTGGACTTAAAAGCCACGAAAAGACTGATTATTCCCAAAGACACTGTGACTCCAAAAATCACCAAGGCCGATGTGGCAAAAGTGATTCCTTTGGATTTAAAAGAAGGCGACAGTCAGGGCACGGTCATCAGTCGTATTGCAGACCGTGGTTTTTCATTGTGGTTTAATTCAAAAATGATGAAGGAAACGGCTTTAGGCCGATTTGCCGAGCAGACTCAGGAAAAACTTAAAACTGACGTGGTTGTTCCGGCCAAAGACTCTCAGGGCGTCAGCCATAAATTCTCGTTCCGAGTTGAGGCCTTTCAAGCCCTCGCTAAAGTGGAGTATTCGGGGTGGCTTAAAGCCGCCTTCAACTACGATGCAAAAGCATCCGCGACCGATATTATCGTCAAAGAAAAATTTCGTAACAAAGATCTGTTTGTAACTCACAAAGCAAACAAGAGCGAAGACCTGTCGATGGTCGGCGTCGCTTGGTCGTGGTAATCCTACCTGGTTCCATTCAAATAAATTCTTCCTGGACTTTCGTCGTCGTTGTTTGACCGAGGCGGGTTTGGGGCCTACGCTTAGGGCATGGAAAAAATCGTATTTATCGCTGGAAAAAGAACTCCTTTTGGGGGATTTGGTGGCTCTCTTAAGGATGTATCTGCAACGGATCTAGGTGTCGTCGCCGCCAAGGCCACACTTGAGCAGGCGGGATTGACGCCTGAAAAAATCGACCATGTGGTCTTCGGAAATGTTGTTCAGTCAGGGGCTGATGCCGCTTATCTTCCGCGCCATATCGGTCTTAAAGCCGGTGTGCCCGTGCATGTGGGGGCCTTCGCTGTGAACAGACTTTGTGGCAGTGGATTTCAGTCATGGGTAAATGCCATGCAAATGATCCAGTGTGGAGAGGCAACAGCCGTTCTTGCCGGTGGCGTTGAGCAGATGTCACAAATCCCCTATGTCGCTCGTAAAGTCCGCTTCGATGGTATGCGCATGGGGAACTTCGAACTTGAAGATTTAATGACGTCGGCATTGACGGATGCTTACGCTAAAATGCCTATGGCTATCACGGCTGAAAATCTTGGCGAAAAATACGGAATCACCCGCGAACAATGTGATAGATATGCCATTCAATCACAACAACGTTATAAGGCGGCTTTGGATAAAGGATATTTTGCGCAAGAGATCTGCCCCGTCACGGTGGAAGGTCGCAAAGGCTCGGTTGTTGTTGAAAAGGACGAGCATCCTAAACCGGAATCAACATTGGAAAAAATTGCTTCTCTGAAGTCCCTGTTCAAAAAAGAGGGTCTGGTCACGGCGGCCTCCGCTTCAGGTATTGTCGATGGTGCGGCTTGTTCTTTGTTGATGAGTGAGTCTAAAGCAAAAGAATTGGGAATGAAGCCATTAGCTCGTATCATCAGCTATGCTTCGGTAGGTTGCGATCCCACGATTATGGGTATCGGCCCTGCCGCCGCTTCTCGCTTGGCTTTACAAAAAGCCAATTTGACTCTGGAGCAAATGGATCTGGTTGAGGTCAATGAAGCCTTTGCGGCTCAGTATCTAGCCGTCGAGAAAGAACTAAAGCTGGATTCAGCGAAAACCAACGTCAACGGCGGAGCCATTGCGGTCGGCCATCCTTTGGGAGCTTCCGGCACACGCATTATGAACCATCTGGTCTATGAGCTTCATCGCCGAAATGCGAAGTATGCTTTGGGATCTGCGTGCATCGGTGGCGGTCAGGGCATCGCGATTATCATTGAACGAATTTAGACAGAAAGAAGTCTATGGAAAACGGATTTAATCTGCGTGAAAGAACGGCCCTGATTGTAGGACCTTTCACCACAACGGTGCAAAGTTTGATGATGGGCTTAACCCAGATGGGATCCGATTGTGTGCTTCTTGATTTCGACAATGCGGGAAGCCAGCGCTTTTGCAATCAAATCAATGATGCCCGCGAGATCAATCCCAAGTTCGGTAGGGCTTTAAGCATTAAGTCCCCCATGAAGACGGTGGAAGACATCAAGGATGCTGTCGGAACAGCCGCGCAGTCTTTCGGTAGTGTGGATCTTTTCATTGATGCGCAGGTGTATAATAAACCCAATCGCTTTAAGATTGGTGATCCTCTTGTGCATTTGGATGACGAGGTTCAACACGGTTTTAAAAGTTCCGTCTTGCTGACCCACGCGGTTCTTAATTTTCTGAAGAATCGGAAGCGGGGGCGCATCCTTTACCTTTTGAATGAAACATACCCGGATCCGGTGATGGCGGGGGCCCGCGGGGCCTTGGTGCCTTTTGCCCAGGCGTTGGCCAAACAAGTTTCAGAATTCAATGTGACGGTGAACTGCCTGAAGTTGGGATTGACGGAAGAATTTATTCTGGCTCAACACCCCGAGGCCAAATCAATCAAAGAGGCCGTCGAGAAGTTGAAGGAAAAGGAACCGCATCTAAAAATCACCGAGCCTGATAAAATCACCAATACGATTACTTATTTAGTTAGTCAGTATGGTGCTGCCGTCAACGGACAGGTGATTTCTTTAACGTAGCTCTGCTTGAAGCTCTTTACGAGAGCTTCAATCCTTTCAAAATGGAATCGGCTTTTTCAATATGCTCGGGTGCGACGTAAATTCTATCGATAATACGGGCGCCTTCGTAACGCTGAAAGATCTCGGTCGTCTGATTGATCGGCGCCGGTTTCGCCCAGCGGTCGTATTGGTCAACGACATAAATCTGCAAAGCCCGTTCTTCCGGAGAAGCCGTGTGATATTTAGAAAGACGCGCTTTGGAACTGGTGCGAATCACTTCCAGGCCTTCGGCCTCTAAAGCCTTTTTAATCATTTCAGGTTTTTCGGATTCGGAAGTGTTGTGTTGTTCTATGAGTACTTTAAAGGGCTTTCTTTGGGCGATTCTTTGCGCCCAAGGATTTGTCACGCTGATCAGATGTTCGTGCAAGCGATAGTCGTTGTAACGGGTGTACTCATTAATATCGCCGGGAAGAACGAAGGTGCAATCCGCAGAAGTAAGATAACGATTGAGCATCTCTTCATAAATGATGCTTTTGTGATGACAGTAAACCATCAAGTGCATGTGATGGCGAGAAATCAAAAAGTCGTCGAAAGAATAAAGCGCCCGGCGGTTCAAGGCTAAATACATTTTATTTTCACGGCGATAGAACGTCATATTTTGCATCAGCCAGGAAAGATCGATTTTGCCGTAGTTGGTACCGCAGAAATAAGAGTCTCTTTCTAAATAGTCCATGCGATCCACGTCCAGTTCGCTGGAAACCAGCTGACTCAGGATCGGTCGGAAATCCACACCGTTGTCGACAAAGAAATCGTCAGGGCAGTGCAAAGCTTTATCAATCAAACAGACGACATGAATCGGAGCAATCTCCGGAAACTGCTGTTGGATAGTCTCAGCAATTTTCGAATCGGTGACATACTTAATGGTATAGTCTTCGTGATTGGCACGACGATTGTGATTCATCACTGTGTGGGCTTCTTCGCCGTATTGCTCTTGTTCTTTATAAAGTTTGATATTGAGTTCTGAAAGGTGAGGCATCACCTGTTCAGTCGTATGACTTAAAGGACCATGTCCTACGTCGTGCAGAAGGGCCGCTAGACGCAGAACTTGACGGAAACGCGTTTTTACCGAGGGCTTTGAAAAGGGATAAACGCGGAAAATGGCGTCGAAAGTTTCGCCTGCCAAATGGCCTACGCCGACAGAATGAATATAGCGATTGTGGGTGGCTCCGGGAAAACTGAACTCAGCGTATCCTAATTGTTTAATAGCGCGCAGTCGTTGGTATTCAGCAGTGTCCAAAACGGCGACTTCTTGATCTGAATAATAAATCGAGCCGTGGACGGGGTCGCGAATCTCCATTTGTGTTCCTCCTCAGGGGGGCCATTTCGAGTATGTATTTACGTTTACAAAGAATATGTCAATTGTCCAAGAATGGGGTTCCTAGGTCTAGTTGCTGCTCTCGGGCTCTTAACTAGATATAGGCGGCCCGACGCGGAACTTTGCAAAAAATTCGTGATTTTAAGGACTTAATGGAGAATGCCGGCGTAAGAGTCTTTGCATGAGGGTGCAGTGAATCCACGGCTTTACACGACCGAGGGCCAGATTTGTAAAAAAATGAGACGTATCACTTTAGGAATTTCCAGACGCACCGATCAGTAAGGTAAGCGAATGAACTACCCATGGTACCAAGAATGGTGCCCTGAGTTTCAAGGATCGAAACTCAGCAAATCTTCAAGGAGGAGGAAATATGGGTTTACGAATTAATACGAACACAGCTTCGTTGAATGCACAGAGAGTTCTGTGGGGTACGAAGATTGGTCTTGATAAGAGCATGGAAAAGCTTGCATCAGGATTCAGAATTAACCGCGCCGGTGACGATGCCGCTGGTCTAGCGATCTCTGAGAACTTAAGAGCTCAGGTTCGCGGTTTAAAACAAGCATCACGAAATGCTCAAGATGGTATCTCTCTAGTCCAGGTGGCAGAGGGTTCAATGAATGAGATCTCTTCGATCTTGATTCGTTTGAGAGAATTGGCTGTACAAGCCGCTTCTGATACTATCGGACCTGTAGAAAGACAATTCCTGAATGTGGAATACGATCAGTTGGTCTCTGAGATCGATCGTATCTCTGAAGGGACTGAGTTCAACGGAACTCAATTGTTGGCAGGTGTGGGCTCCATCTTGGACTTCCAAGTTGGTACTAGAAATAACCCTGAAATCGACCGTATCTCTTTCGATGCTTCTAAAGCCGATGCAAACTCTGCCGCTTTGGGAGTCAACCTGACATCAGTGGCCGATAAAGCTTCCGCACAGAATGCTTTGTCAGCGATTGATACAGCGATCGTGAGTGTCTCTGCAATGCGCGCAGACTTCGGTGCGATCCAAAATCGTCTGCAATCAACGGTTTCAAATATCCAAGTTTCCGTTGAGAACATGTCAGCCGCTAACTCTCGTATCAGAGATGTGGATGTAGCTGAAGAGACATCTGAAATGACTAGAAATAATATCTTGTTGCAAGCCGGTACTAGTGTCCTAGCCCAAGCGAACCAACAAGCTAACGTAGCACTTGGACTCTTGAACAAGTCATTCTCTTAATCCAGCTAAACTCTAGCTTGCTAGAGCTCTGGTGACGAAATGACTTTGGTTCCCGATCTTATCTTCAATGATCAAGATCACCCTCAAGAGAATCGTCCGTTGAGGACGGTTCCGAGTGTACAAGCCCCGAAGCTCTGTTAAGAGCTGACAATTTGATCTGTTTCCTGCGACCGAGGCCGCCCTTACGGGCGGACCTCAATTTCACAGAAGATAGACGGGGAGTGATGAATTGCGCAGATCGAAAGCGCACCGTTTTTCAAGGCCCGGCCTCTGAGCTCTCTGCTTGAAGAGAACTTTCTTGCCTTTCTTTTTAGTCGTGCGCGTGCACGCTAAAGCAAAAATAAAAAATTTCCTGAAAAATAAAAACAAAAGAAAAAATCTGGACTCGAGCTGTTGCCATGTTTTTCCGAAAAGTTAGGTGGAACCTTGTATCGCAAGTTCCGTTTATTAATTTAACAGGTGCACGGATCGCGCCTTATGCCAATGGATGGCAACTTTTCACGGAGGAAGAACTATGAAGCACGGAGGATAGAATGGGATTAAGAATCGGTACCAATGTGGCAGCGTTGAATGCACAGAAGAACCTGTACATGACACAAATTAACTCAAATCGTTCAATGGCACGATTGGCTTCTGGAATGAGAATCAATCAGGCCGCGGACGATGCCGCAGGTCTTGCGATCAGCGAAAACCTCAAGGGACAAATCAGAGGTTTAAGACAGGCCAATAGAAATGCCAATGATGGTATTTCTTTGGTGCAGGTCGCAGAGGGCAGCTTGAACGAAGTTTCTAATATGCTCATTCGTTTAAGAGAATTAGGTGTACAAGCTTCATCTGACACAATTGGTGAAACAGAAAGAAAGTTTTTGGACGTTGAGTACCAACAGTTGAAATCCGAGATTCAGCGTATCACTGAAGCGACGGTTTTCAATGGTTACGAACTGCTTAACGGTACGGGTGGAATGATTGATATTCAGGTCGGCGTAAACAACGACGCTTTCCGCGACAGAATCAGCTTTAACTCTGGTGCTGCCAACGCCTCCGTGGATGCCTTGGGATTGACGGCAGAATCCGTGGGGACAAAGGAAGGAGCTCAACTGAGCTTGAATGTTATCGACCAGGCATTGACTTCAGTGAATGCGATTCGTGCGAACTTTGGTGCGCTTCAAAATCGTCTAGTATCAACATCTAACAACTTGTTGATCGCGGATGAGAACTTGTCAGCAGCCAACTCGCGAATCAGAGATACTGACGTCGCCGCTGAGACTTCTGAGATGACAAGAAATAATATCTTGTTGCAAGCCGGGGTTTCCGTACTGGGACAGGCGAATCAGTCGCAACAATTGGCACTAAAACTTTTGGGCTAGTTGTCAAATTCATGAAAGTACTAAAAAAAGGCCTCTCTTATGGGGGGCCTTTTTGTTTTTTTCGCACTCCAGGGTTGATCTCCCGCGCTCTCGATGCAACAGTGAGAACAGCAAGGAGAGTCTATGAAATTCGTACTGGCATTATCTGTCTTGGTCTTTTCGTTTTCATCTTACGCCGAAGTTGGTTTTAAAAACGGAAATGAAAGAACCGCGGTTCTTTCTGAAGGAAGAATCTTCGTCCACTGTGATGGTGGCATCGGGGGCGGTCCCACGTCAGGATCTTTTCGCTGCACAGAGGAAATTCTTCTGACTGGTGAGTACGACTACTTCGTAGGTCCTGCCTCAGTTCCTGGCGATGAAGTGACCTTGGTCGCTCGTCACGAGGACGGATCGCAAAGAACAAAGACGGTCGACTATGATTCGGCGAAAGGCCGGACGAAAAAGCAGATTAATCTTTGGATTGCGACTCTTTTACAACGCCCGCTATTGGATCCGGGAAAAAACATTGTAAGTTATAAACTTACTAAAAATGGCAAGATCACCGCCGCAGGTGAATTCATTGCTACGGTGAAGGATGGCGGTCGTAGAACATGTTCCCGTTCTGCCACTTATTGGTCGAATATTTCTAGCGATTGTCAAAATGGCGGAAGTCTTTGTCAGCGCTACTTCAGCGAAAATAACTATTGTCTTTAATAGAAGGCCACTCGACAGAGTGGCTTTTTTGTTTGTCCGTTTCGACATTTTACTGAAGCGCCGTGTAAATGATCTTGTGAAATACGACCTCTTTCAACGCCTTTTCATTTAGAAGAAATAGCTCTGGGTGGATGCGAATCTTGTTGAAATACCCCGAGGGCGAGGGCACCTAATGGGAATGAAATTCATTTTTCCTCTTTTTTTAGCATGGACCTTTCAGGCACAGGCGGCCTGGGATCTTAACGATGTTTCTTATTTGATGCCTTTACCTCGCGATATCTCTTCACGGGGGTTGCTAAGCCTTCAGGATCAGGGGAAAGGCGGGGCTCTTTTGACAACGGCCATCTTGGAACGTTTGCCGCCTTTGGCTTTCAGTGTGAATCGTGAGCAAGCAGCGGAAGTTCTCAGAGTAGTCAGTGTTCGCATTGATCCCTGCTTTCCGTTGCCGACACCTCAAGCCTGTCAAAAGCAAATCCGTTTGGTGTGGCAGCCTTTGGAAGAAGATCCCCAGGGAGTCCTTAAGACTGTGGATGCCGCTATCCACACTTTTTATGTTTTGAGTGATGCTGAGTTCGCGGATTTACTGGTTGATCTTCAGGCGTGGAAGAAAAAATTTTCCGTAAATACCCAGTATCAACCCTTGCAAGTGCATCCGGCCTGGTCTTCGCAAGGTGAGCAAAGTGTTGCACTGGCAGATTTCAAAAACATCATAAAAAAATACGCGGGCCTTGCCAATCTGACTCGGGCCACGGTGATGGTATTACGTGGCGCCGATGATATGTGGGCTTTTGCGGGTTTTTCATACGTGAATGGTCAGATGGATATGTTGCCTGTTCCGCGTTTAAGTGGCCGTCTATCGCAGGCTTTTGTGAATGTGGCAATTCCTTTTGACCATTTTGCTGGCGGTGGAATTTCACCGGCTCCGAAAGGTTCGGACACTTTTAACAATATCGTAGCCGAGTCTTCGCGTCTGGAAAGTGGCACGGAAGATATGATTCGTGAGGAAATTCGTTCGGCTTTCCGTATCGAGAATCCTAAGAATTTCAATCCAGAGAATATGGACTGCGTCAGCTGTCACGTGGCGCAACCAGCGATAAGTTGGGTTTTGTCGAATCGCTCAGAGTTGAAAGTGGATCAGCTATGGAGTTCTGAGATTTATAAAAATGCGAAATACAATCTTAAGAATCTGACGCCGGATCTTTGGAATACTCGTATGATTCGGGGCTTCGGCTATTTCGATACTCACATTGCCATCAGTCAGCGTGTGATCAATGAATCCGCGGAAGTGGCCGATATGTTGAATCAAGGTACTGCGCAAAAGAAAGGCCGCTAAAAGCGGCCTAGTCTTCCAGGGCTTGCGTGATATTTTCCCATAAAACCGGACTGAGAAGTTCAGAGCCAATCATCATGACGGGTTCAGCGTCTTTTGCACGTCCACGTTTTGCTTCCGTCGGCAGGTGCCCCGTGCCGCCGTGTTTTTCAAACCAGGCCCGGCGCATCGCCAAAGAGTTAGAAACAAATAGATGCGGGTAGGATTCCAGTTCCTTTTTGTTGGCACGGCCATATTCGAATGAACTTAACACCGCAAATTTATTTGAGGACTCAATTGTGTCTAATTTTTGAAAACCTAGCTCTGCCAAATAAGAAAACTTCTGCCGGCCCGGAGTTTTGGATGTAAAGATCAAATCCAGGTTGCCTGAAAGAAAATTGGCTTCTAATTCATTCAGATCGAAAATATCCAGAGTGATTTTCTTAACGCCGACTTCTTCAAAACAAAGGCGTGAAGTATTAAGAGCAAAGTCCGCCATGCCTTCAAGCGTGCCGATGTGCAATTCCGCGACCATCTGATTGTTGCTGATACTTTGCAGCTCTGTTTCCAGGCGACGTATGGACTTTTCAAAGATTTCAGAAAGCTGGAAGGCCACCGAGGTCCATCCAGATTTTCTTTTAGCAGAGCGATCCAAAAGAACAATTTTCAATTCATCTTCGATTTTAGCGATAATGCGGGAAAGTTGCGGCTGACTGAGACCCACGTGCAAAGCGGCGGCAGATAAGTTCTTAAAGTTTACAGCTTTGGCCAGGACACTGAGTTCGTAATACAACTGCTGCATTTATTCTCCACGCTAGGGTTTACGAATATAGTTCAAAAAGGAAATCATGCCCAGAAGGCCCGCGATGATATAACCGACAAAGCTCATTGTGGGAATACCCGCTATATGGCGTCCCGTATCGTGGACAAAGATATAAGAGGAACTTAGAATCAACGAACCGATAATCAAACCCAAGAACAGAAGATTTGAAGAACTTTCGACGGAACGTTTGAGTTCTTTAATTTCCCCCACCTTCAGGCTGAAAGAATGGTCGGGGCTATTGATCTTTCTAAGGAAGAAATTCAATTGACGGGGCAAAGAGTTCAAGAATGCTTTGGATTCCCGAGCCATTTGAGACATATCATTTAAAACACGTTCCGGACCAAAACGAGTTTTCGCCAGCTCGCCAGCAAATTCCAATGAGTATTGAAGAAAATCAAAATCTTTATGAATTTTGCGTCCCATGCCTTCAATCGAAACGATAGACTTAAAAAACAGCATTAAATCCGTCGGAACATGCAAGTGGTGGCGCGCGGCGATTCCGGATGACTTCATCAGAATCTTACCTAGATTGACGTTCTTCAAAGTTAAACCGAAATAAGGGGCAATGAGTTCTCGCAGATCTTTCGCAAAGAGGTCTATATTTACCCGATCAGTGAAGGGCGCTAAGTCTACGTATTCATAGGCTAGGCGTTCATAGTCCTCTTTGGACAAAGCAAGAAGCATATTGGCAATAGCTGCTTGGGTGCGAGTGTTAAGTCGGCCGACCACGCCGAAGTCAATCAAGCCGATATGGTTGTCGGGCATGATAAAGAAGTTTCCAGCGTGCAGATCGCCATGAAAAAGACCATCTTCAAAGACCATCTTAAGATAGGCGCGCAAACCGCGGCGAATCACTTCGTTAGGATCAATGTTGGGTTGTTGAAGAGCGCCCTCTTGACTTAATGGAATGCCATTCAGGGCTTCCATTACCAGAACACGTTCGGTGGTGTAATCAAGATACACCTTGGGAACTTTGATATAGTCGCTATTCGCGAAGTTTTCCTGAAAGCGGCGGATATTATTGGCTTCGACAACGAAGTTGGTTTCCAAATCCAGCGTACGAAAATATTCGTCAACAATGCCTACCGGATTGTAGGGTCGAGTTTCAGGAATATAGGTCACTAATAAATCGGCCAAAAGGTATAAAACATTCAAATCATCGTTGATGGTTTGAATAATCCCCGGTCTTTGGACTTTGATGACGACATCTTCGCCAGTTGCCAGTCGCGCACGGTGAACTTGTGCAATGCTGGCGGAACCCAAGGGTTCAGGATCGATGCTGGCAAATCTTTGATAAAGAGAACTGCCGAACTCTTCACGCAGTACCGACTCAACGGTTTCAAAAGTCAGTGGTTGAACGCGATCGTGAAGCTTTTCAAATTCGGCGACATATTCTTCGGGGACAAGGTCTGGGCGGCTGGCGAGCAGCTGTCCCAGTTTTACGAAAGTGGGGCCTAATTCTTCAAAACTGATTCTCATGCGCTCGGGCATCGAAAGGGCTTCGATGTCCGAGGCGGAATTCAGTCTTTCAATGATGAATTTACCGAGTTTTACCTTTTCCGCGACCTGATGAAACCCGTGCTTTGCGAACACCCCGACGATCGTTCGAACTCTCGCCGCGTTTTTTAGTGTTTTGCCGATCTGGCTTCCGGTCTTTAAGGCTGTCACTATTCTTCTCCGAATAATCGTCATTATCACGAAGTTTCGACTGTTCGGCAAACATCAATTTTTTGCTCAGCTTGGGCTTGTCCTTAGCAGAGGTTTCCTCGGACTGATGACGATATTTCTCTGGACCAAGGATCATTTTGAGCAGATCGGGGTTGGGTCCTTTTCGGTCATCGTCTTTACGAGGCTGCGGTTTGAATCCCTGACTGCGCTCGACCTTCTCTAGCTTGCGCTGTTGGCCTTCTTTTTCCTGTCTTGAGTCGGCAAAAAAACGAGAAGACTGTTTCTTGTGACCTTTTGCGGAGCCACCTTTTTTAAAAGGACGATCTTCGCGATCTTTTCCATGCGTGCGATCGTGTTTGCTGTGTTCCCGCTCTTTCCGGCCCTGAAGCTTTTCCCGGTTCTGGTTGTGAAGCTTTTTTAAGAACTTGTCGGCAGACACTTCCGCCTTCGTCTGTTCGGCCTCTTCGCCATCTTCGATTTCTAAACCAGCAGGGATAAAGTTGATCTGTCCCAATTCGGGGTCCGCGGCGGACACCTGAATGCGTATCATATCGCCGATGCTATAACTGAAGCCTGATCGACGTGCCACAAGACGAAGATTTTCCTCGTCGTATTCATAGCGATCTCCACCAAGGTCGTCCAAGCGGACTAGGCCATCAATATCGTATTCTCTGAGAAGGACAAAAATACCGAACTTCGCCACAGAGCTGATCATGCCGTCAAATTCCTGGCCCACGAACTTCTCCATAAAGCGGGCTTTTTTAATGGCGTGAATTTGTCTTTCGGCCTTTGTGGATCTTTGTTCCGCAGCCGATAGAATTGTTGAAGCTGAAGACAGATCGTCTTCGCTCATCAGACGATAGCGAGACTGAGGCATGACTTGATTTTTTAAAAGGCGATGCACGATCAAGTCGGGGTAGCGCCGGATCGGAGAGGTGAAATGAGTGTAAAATTCAAAGCCCAAACCGAAGTGGCCCACGTTGTTCATGCTGTACTTGGCCTGACTCATAGAGCGCAAAGTCAGAATATTCAGAATCTGAGCCTCAGGACGATTTTCAAACTCTTCCAGCGCTTTGGTCAGGCGCTTTTGAAGTTTTCCCTGATTGAGTTTTACTTTTCCGCCGAAGTTCGCCAAATATTTTTCCAAAAGAGCAATGGCCTGCTCATTGGGAGGTTCGTGAATCCGATACATGGCGGGAATATTTCTGCTGGAAAGAAATTTTGCCACCGCGACGTTCGCCGCTAACATCATTTCTTCGATCAGACGGTGCGAAAATAAACGCTCTGAGCGCTGGATGTCCACCGGAACGCCAGCGCCGTCGATCACCAACTCGGTTTCGGGGATTTCCAGATCCAAAGAACCTTCTTTGAATCTCTTCGCCATCAAGATCTTAGCTAAGTCAGCTAAAAGAATGATGTTTCCTTTAACATGATTGAATTTTTCAAGGTCCGCACCATCGATGATTTCTTGCGCCTCACCATAGGTGACTCGCGCTTTACTTTCCATGACGGCTTCATAGAACTTCGAAGTTTTAAGCTCTCCGGTAAAGTCAAAAAGCATTTCCGCGACAAGGCAAAGACGGGGAACATGGGGGTTGAGCGAGCAAAGGCCGTTACTCAGCACCTCTGGAAGCATGGGCACCACGTAGTTCGGAAAATAAACCGAAGTTCCGCGTTCGTAAGCGTCTTTGTCGATGGCGCTGCCGACTTTGACGTAATGGCTGACATCGGCAATCGCGACATACAAGAGGAAGCCCTCTTCCGTCGCCTCAACATAGACGGCGTCATCAAAGTCTTTGGCAGTGGCGCCATCTATCGTAATTAGGTTTTTGTCGCGAAGATCGACGCGCCCTTTGAAGTCTTTTTCGTCCGGAATCTCGTTAAACTGTTCTGCTTCTCGCAGTGTGCTTTTGGAAAATTCGAGAGGGATATTGTTTGAGCGGATCACGCGTTTAATATCGGTCAAAGGATCTAAAGCGTCCCCGATAATTTCGGTGACCTTTCCTGTGAAGGACTTCCCCTCATCGGGATACGTAAGAATTTCAGCCGCGACTAGTTCTTTGTCTTTGGCATTTGAAGAGTCCTCGATCTTGATCTTAAGATCTTGGCCCCACCCTTTGCCTTCATCGCGTATGGCGCCGACACGATCATTCATGCGGTAAAAGCGTCCCACCACGGTCTTTGTTCCACGGTTCAGAACGCGAATGATTTCTCCGCGGAAACGCTCGGTGCCTTTTTCCGGGAAAACTTCTACGGCCACTTTGTCGTTAGTCATAATCCCTTCCATAGAATGGCGGGGGATGTATACGTCAGGATGTTCAGGGTCGTCAGGAATAAAGAATCCGAATCCGTCTGGATGTCTTTTGATGGTGCCGTTGAGGAGTTTTTTCTTTTGCATTGTCGAGGCTTACTTCCTTTTCTTTAGGGTAGCACAAGTTCCCGCTCGGAAAAGGAGTTTCTTTTTTGTCTTTCGTTCTTGGCGCAGGACCTTCCGAAAAGCAATTGCCTTAAGCAAAGAGGAGAAATAAAAAAGGCCTCTTGCGAGGCCCTTTTTATCAGGTTTTTGTTAGAAACTTGCGATGGCGCCCAAGGTGACCATGCTGGCGTCTTTTTTGCTGTTTGCGGTTCCGTCTTCGTCAGCGAAAACATCTTCATCCGCTTGATCCATGCGATATTCCGCATAAACTTTGAAGTTGTCCGTCAAGGCGATTTTGTCTGTGATCGTCAGGGAATTTACTTTGTCAGCAATTCCATAAGTCGCCAAAGAAACTGGATCTACCAACTCTCCGGCGCCACGAACCATCTCGTAACGCAATGCCAGGTTGTGCTGGTTCAGGCCATAAGAAAGTACGGCACTAGTTGAATCAGCCCAGTGTGCGTGCTCGCCATCTGGTGTGAACGTGCGGGAATCATAAGTAATAGCCAATGAAAAATTGTCTGCGAACTTATAAGCGGCCCAAACGCTAGAAGCTGATTTGTCGACTTTCGCCGTCGTACCAGAATCTGTTCCCAAGTAATAACCACCGAACCAAGTCAGGTTGCCGATAACACCGGTTGCAGAAAGTTCAGTTGTTTTTGTCGGTGTATAGTCCTCGCCCCAAGCACTGTAAGTGGATTGGTTGTAAGTTGAAAGAGTTGCCGTCAACCAGTCGCCGGCGATATAGCGAAGACGTAGACCTTCACCGTATCCAGGAACGATTGTTTGGTAAGCAATTGTATTATTATAAGTCGAGTTCTCAGACTTTAATAAAGACTCATAGCCCATGGTAGTTAGGAAACGTCCAAAACCCACATGAAACTGGGGTGTCACCTTATAGAAGGCTTCCACTTGATCCAAGGTGCCCAGATTGTATGTCGTTTTAGCTTCAGGAGCAGCCGTGGTCACAACTGCTGTCGGAACATACGCTAGCCTTGCTAGAAAGTTCATCTGATCCGTTTCTTTTTTAAAAAGAATTTGAGCTGAGTTAAGGCGATAGGTCTCATTTGTTGCGGCTCCCGTATTTGGAATGCCCGCAGCTTTTGAGGACAAAAAGTTATAATCAAATGCCACTTCACCGTTTACAGTGATTCCGGCAAGGTCTGCAGCTTGGGCATTTGCACCACCTAATAAGCATCCCAACACAACGACTCTCAAAAATTTCACATATACTCCTTTATATAGGTTCTGAGTGTTTCAGTGCTGAAAATGATATGACTTAGGTCGAGTTACTGTAACGTAAAAAAATATAAACTAGACCATGATCTAGTGCGCCAACTCTAAATTGAACTTTCGCGTCAAATGTCCAATTTAGCGCGGTCAATAGGACTAAGAAACGGTGGTGAAAGAGCTTCACCTCGGTTCTTCGAGAAATTATTTTTCATCACCACAGTTCTTTGGGAAATCCGCTGCTGATGCGGTTTTCATGGAAATAAAAAAATAGAAAAAAGAGCCTAAAGAAAAAGAAAAGAGGCGAAGCAAGTCGTGTGGATTTGAAACCACATCTTGAATCGGAGCGACGCGGTTTTGAAGGGGTGCGAAGCCCCCCAAAAATTTTTGTTGTTGATCTTGGACTAGCTCATCATTAGCATTTTTTATGTAAACGGTTACAACTTTTAATGGATTTAAAAGAATTCTAAAGATTGCAACGAAACGAAAGGATGCAACAATGAAAAAACTTTTAGTAATGGCAGCTGTGACAGTTGCGGCTACTAACGCGTTCGCGGGTGTAAAACTCGTTGTACGTTCTGACTATGTCAACACTCCAGCTTACGACGCTGCTAACGGCAGTGAAGTTGCGGGAACATCTCTTTTCCAACCAAACGTAGCTCGTTTGTACCTTACTGGTATGGTCGGTGACGCAACAATTGATGCTGGTTTGAACCTTCGTTCATTTGTAGCTGACACTACTTTCCCAGGTGGCGCACAAAAAGTTATGACAGTAGATAAGTTCGTTGAACACTTGACGATCTCTAAGCCAATGGACAACTTCACATTTACAGCAGGTAAAATGTGGATGAACGTAGGTGGTTTCGAGCGTCGTGCGTTCTACGATGGCGATACTTACCTAACTTCTTTGGCTAACGGCGGAGTTGGTGGTCGTACAGCGGGTGCTGGTACAGATTCTGAAGGCGCAGTAGTAACTCCAGAAAACATGTCTGGTGTTGCAGCGGCTTACACAATCACTCCAGACCATAAAGTTGAGTTCCAATTGGCGAACCAAACTAATTCAGACAGCGAGCTTTTGACTTCTGTTAACAAGCGTCACACTATGGGCTTGGCTTACTGGGGTTCATTCGCTGACAAAATGGTTCAAACTTACTTGAGCTATACTTTGGGTGCGGCTGATACAACAACTACTGGTCACGAACAAACTTTCCTAGGTGCAGGCTTCCGCATTGCTCCAATGGAAAACTTGACTGTAGATCTTGAGTACCTTGCTAACACTGACAAAGAAAACGCGGGTGACACTAAATCTGAAACTACATCTACTTTCGTAGAAGCTCGTTACAAAATGGGTATGTGGGTTCCAGTTGTGAAGTACGAAATGGCGACAAACAAAGTTGCTGACAACGACAACTTCAAACGTGATGCTTTCGCAGTTGCTTTGGAAGTAGTTCCTAAAGCTGAAGATGCTTTCCGTTACCACGTAGCTTACACTTCTATCAAAGACAAAGACTTTGCTGGTGCGCTTGCTGGTTCTGAAGACACTACTAAAAACATCATCACTGTTGGTTTCAAATACGTAGGCGATATCGTTAAGTAATTGATACTTCACTGATGTGAAAAGTAAAAAGCCCAGGTTCGTCCTGGGCTTTTTTTTTGCTTTAAATCTTCTTAGAACCCGTCGGTTGTACCCACTTTTGCTCTGGGCTCATCTTCACTGTCAAAAGGAATCACCGCCGCCGCTTCGGTAGGCTTAGTGACCTTCTCTGGCGGAGTAAATTTAATCACTTTTGAGACCGTTTGAGCTTTTGGTTCGGCTCTTTTCCTTGGCGATTTATCCTTCGTGGATGGTTCCGGAGACTCGGATTGGCCGGTTACATAGCCATTTAAATCCTTTACCAGCAACTGCATTTGATTGGATTGCGACGAAATCTCTTCTGCCGTAGAGGCGATTTCTTCCGAAGAGGCCGCATTTGACTGCGATCCCTGATCTAGTTGATTCATGGCTTTATTGATTTGCTGAATTCCAGTCGTTTGCTCTGAACTGGCCGCCGAGATTTCGTTGTTAAGATCAGAAACCTTTTTAATCGAAGTCACAATGTTGCTAAGGACACTGCCGGAGCGGTCTGCAATAGAAGTGCCCTTTTCGATTTTATCTACAGAGTCTTTAATAAGACTTGTGATGTCCTTCGCGGCAGAAGCCGATCTTTGCGCCAAGGTGCGAACGGCTTCGGCGACAACGGCAAAGCCTTTACCTTGCTCACCCGCTCGAGCAGCTTCCACGGCTGCATTTAGGGCCAACAAGTTGGTTTGAAAGGCGATGTCATCGATGACATTAATAATCTCTTCAATCTTTCGCGATGACTGCGAGATGTCGTGCATCGATGAAACTAGATTTTTAATCTCGGCTTCGCCCTCTTCTGCAGCAGAGCGAGAGGTGACTGCCAAACTGGCCGCCTGTTTGGCGTTGTCTGAGTTTAGTTTCACCATAGAGGTCATTTCTTCCAAAGACGCCACCGTTTCTTCAAGGGAAGCCGCAGAAGATGTCGAGGCTTGAGAAAGACTTTGACCCGCAAGTGATAGCTGACTGATCGCTTGATTCACTTGTTGGCCGGCATCAGAAAGTTTGTGAACCACGGTGCTAACTCGACGGCTCAAAGAGCTGCCGATAAATAGCAGAATTCCGAAAACCAGGGCCCCCGCGATGGACCCAATAAGAATCAGCAAAGTCAGGGCATTCTTAGTTTCCTGCTTCTGAAACGCGTTCTTTTCGTTAGCCAGTTTTTCATAAAAGGAAATGATCTCGTTGGCGGTCTTTTTAATCTGGGTTGAATACTTTAAATAAATGCCGCTGGTCATATCCTCGCGAGCTTTCAACAGGGCCTCGTTAGATCCCGTATCAAGTATTTCGATAAATCTGTTCACTTCAGCAACATAGTCACCATTAAGACTTTTGATCTCATCATAAATGGCCTGTTCGCCAGGTTGAAAGGTCGCATCTTCGTAGTCCTTGATCGCCGCTTGATATTCTTTGACGGCAACGCGAGCTTTGGCGACATAGTCACTTCGATGTTTGGGCACATCCTTATTAGCCATGGCACCCCATAGATATTGACCGATGCGGGCGCGAGCTCCCTCGATGTCCTCCACTGCTTTAAGATTTGGAATGATATTCACATAAGCATCATTCAACAGACCGCCCAGGGAATTAAAGCTGGAATAGGCGATGGTCCCTAAAGCGATAAAGCCAAAGATTGGAATGATTGCCGAAAAAAATAGTTTTCCTTTAATACCACGAAGCCACGAGTTCATTTCAACCGACCTGTTCTGATTTTCTGGTTTATGAAGCCAGTTAACTCGGATGAAATTTGGAAGTTCTAAAGGGTGTCAGTTGGGATATTAAAGGATGGATCAGAAATGGATGATTCAGAAATAGAAACTCACGTTCAGCGAACAATATTAGCGTGTGCCTGAATAAGTGGAAGTAGTTGTTTTAACAACTTGAACCTGAGGAGATGCTGTCGTGTGGCTGAAGCGACCGCCAAGATCTTTGTGACTACATTTTGTACCTGCGAAAGAAGAAGTTGCTGACAATGTGATGATTGTTGCTGTGATGATTTTCGTGATTGTCATTTTGAACTCCTTCGTAACAAGTTGTATATCTATCTCTAGTGCTAGGACTGTGCCAAAAATTGTGACTTGGTTTGAGAATGTCACGACGAGGCTTCAACAACTTGTCGTCATTCATTCTCAGACTGAGAACGCAGTGACAGACGGTGACCGTCACCGCGCGCCACTGTAAAGGGAGTGATCAATTTTGAATTCGCTTTATTCGTCTTTAAGCCTTTTATTGATCGCCATGTTTTCGATTCAAACTGGGGCATCCATCGCTAAGCAGATCTTTCCTCAAGCCGGGGCGGCAGGTACGACGGCATTGCGGGTTTTCATCTCTGCTTTGATTCTTTCTGTCGTCTCAAAAATTTGGAAACATAAGATTTCCAGAAACGAGATTCTTCCAGTTGCGGCTTACGGAATCGCCTTGGGCGCGATGAATCTGCTTTTCTATTTTTCTTTAGAGCGCATTCCTTTAGGAATTGCAGTTGCCGTTGAATTTACCGGCCCCTTAGCAGTGGCTTTGTTTGCATCAAAAAAATCCTGGGACGTCGTATGGGTGGGATTGGCGGCCATGGGTATTTATCTTTTGGTGCCTTCCGCAACAACGCAGGAAAGTCTGGATGTCCTCGGGTTGTTTTTAGCTTTGGCCGCGGGATTTTTTTGGGCCTTGTACATTGTTTTTGGAAAGCGCATCGCCAAGACAGAAGCCAGTCTTCCGGTTACAACCTGGGGGATGTGGTTTGCCGCTTTAGTCACGGTTCCTACGGGCCTATTTTTTAATGGCGCGCAAATACAGAACCCTTCGTTGTTACCTATGGGGTTTGCGATTGCGTTGCTCTCTAGCGCCATTCCCTATTCGTTAGAGATGAAGGCGATGAAAAGTATTCCTACAAAAACTTTCGGCATTCTGATGAGTATGGAGCCAGTGGTGGCGATACTTATTGGATTTTTGATATTAAATGAAACACTGACTTTCACGCAATGGTGCGCGGTTTCGTGTATCATTGCAGCTTCGGCGGGTAGTACGCTGTCTGCAAAATAGAAAAACCCCGGCGAAAAACCCCGGCGAAAAACCGGGGTTTGATATGTCACTTTGGAAGTTTTTTTAAAAAGATAATTCGTCGTGCACTTTCACGCCACGAATTTGATTCGCCGGAAGCTGGGCTTTAAATTCTCTTAAAGATTTGTTCAGCTCTTTAATCAGTTGGCGTGACTTATCTAAATCGACGGATTGCTCAATTTCTTTTCGAACAGATTCCGCCGTGGTGATTGTCTGTCCCAGAGCACTCATTAGTCCATGGGTGTTTTCCACGTCGTTTAGTTCGTCCTGCATCTTTTCCATTTCTTTAATCTGGGTTTGGATGGTGATGAGATTCATGTCGAATTCAGCGGCGTCCCACTTGCCTTGAGCATTAAACCCACACTCCATACAGCCGTCTCTGACTGCAGCAGCTTGTGCCGCTTGAATTTTTCCTTCGGTGATCATCAAAGAGATATCATCCACCTCTTCCGCCATTGCCTTAACGGAACCTAAAACCATGATCACTGCCATCGCCAATAAAATACGCTTTTTCATAAATTCTCTCCTCGTGGATTTTATCCAACTGGAGTCAGTGCGAAGGCTGTACCTATCTTAAAAAGAAATAGGGCCGCTTTCAGTGTTTAGCAAACTGACAGCAGCCCTAGATGGTTAGCCAATCTCAGAATGAGACGCGACTATTTCTTATCTGAAGAAGTCTCGGGTGTGATGTAATCCGGAGCCACGAAGTCCACAGTGAACGGATATTTATAAGACTTGTAAGCACCGATTTTTGGACGGCCAGCGCTGACATAAGCTTCATCCCAAAGATTTGCTAAAAGGACGGCCCCTCGCGCCATTTCAGTTACGATGTAAGGTTTCATCTTTTTGAAAGCGACGCTCGCAGGTTCTCTTTCAGCAGCGGTTTTAAGCTCCATGCCCTTTTCTTTTTTAAGTTCAGATTTTTTCTTAATAGGATCCAGCTTCAGCAGCTTCACGATTTCTTTATTTGAAATCACGCTCAGAATTTTCATTTTTTCAATGGTCGTTTTGGGCTTTAAGAATTCGGGATTTTTCATCGTGCGGGCTTCTTTCAAGACCAATGCATCCAAATCACCGTCGAATTCGCCGACGACAGCATCTTCAAAATAGGCGTGAATTCCGCCGTGACCTGCCGCATACCCATCGTAATCTGCAGAAGTGTGGAAGGGTTGAGCATTGTCTGCAACGAAGTGCCCCATTAGACCCATAGAAACAACCATTTGATACGCCAGTTTATTGTAGGGAAGATCATTGTTCTGTTCTTCCTTAAAGTTCGCCGGAGGTGTTGCCAACGCAAATTCTTTTTGCAGACTTGCGATAATACGCATGAATTGATCGGCTCTCCACCAAGAGGAGCCAAATTCCTGGGGGATGGATTTTATCGTCGTGCCATCGTTTTTAAACTTATTCGGCTTACCGGTGAAATCTGCCGTGAGTTTTTTAAAGTCAACCGGGATGTCTTTCACTTCAAGACCGATCACTTCGATATCAATGAAGTGGGTCGGATTGCCAAGCTGATTTGCTTCTCCGCCTAAGCTTTTCCAATAAAAGTCAGGCATGTTGCACAAGTGCCCCATCATTTGGGGTTTGTTTTTCAGATATTCTTTTAAGCCGGGTTCTTTTACCAGAAAACTAGCTGCACGGCAGATGGAATCATGACCGCGACCGCCCCAGGCAAATGCTTGAGTGGCTGTGGTCATCAGTAAAACAAGAAGAAGACTTTTCATTGAAACCTCGCTTTTAAAAATCTAGAACCCTTCGCGACCCAACGCCTTTGGCGCGCGGCTTTTTCCAATGAAGCCTGCCAAGGCAATGATAGTCACAAGATAGGGAAGAATTTGAACAAACTGCACAGGAATTTCGGTGTCACCGAAACGCACCCCTTGCAGACGGATCTGCACGGCATCGGCAAAGGCAAAAAGCAAACAGGCGCCCAGTGCAGGAAAAGGCCGCCATTTACCGAAGATCAAAGCGGCGAGCGCCATATATCCGCGACCGCTTGTCATCATCGGAGAGTATGCCGAAGAAAGAAACAGCGAAAGACTGGCTCCGCCCCAAGCCGCAAAAACACCACTGGCGCAGACTGCACTCCAGCGCACTTTGCGGACGCTGACTCCGCTTGCCAGCAAGGCTTCAGGATGCTCACCCGCGAACAACAGCCAAAGGCCCGACCGGGATTTATAAAGCCAGAAGGCGACCAGCGCCACCAATAGGAAACCCATAAGCAGAGGTTCAAAGGTGAAGCGATCTTCGACAAGCAGAGCCGGCGTGGTGCCCGTAGAGTTATAAAGAATTTTAGTTAGAAAAGGGATGACCCCCATGGCTAGCAAGTTGAACGCCATACCCGTAACGATTTGATCTGCTTTAAGTTCGATCACAAATAAAGCGTAAAGCGCGCCAATCAGAAGTCCCGCCAGCAAAGCGGCCCCCCAGCCCATCCAGGCCGAAGCGAAGTATTGACCGACAACAGCACCTGCGAAAGCTCCGAAAAGCATAAAGCCTTCCAAGGCAATGTTCACGATGCCCGAGCGTTCGCTCATCAGGCCTCCGGTGGTCGCAAAGATCAACGGCGTGGCTAGTCGGAGTGTCGCAAATATCAATGCGAGGATGACAGAGGCTGTTTCCATTACGACTTCCTCTTGCGGTTCTTTTTCAACCATTCCCAATAAGCTTGCGCAGCGACACCGAGAATGATGAAAGCCTGAATGATGCGAGAAAAATCACGCGTGATGGTCGACGTTTCCAAATCCAGATCAGAAGCTCCTTTGTGAAGAGCCCCCATTAAAAATGCCGCCGCAATAATTCCCAAAGGATTGTTGTTTGCCAACAGCGCTACTGCGATGCCGATGAAGCCATAGTCCGGTGAAAAACCAATGCGATATTGGCCGGCACTGCCTAAGACTTCTGACAAAGCCACACAGCCAGCCAGGCCACCACCTAAAGCCATAGCCCAAATCCGCACTTTCTTTTCAGAAATTCCTGCGCGGTGAGCCGCTTCCGCATTCGCGCCGACCGCGCGCAAATCAAAGCCCCACGTGGTTTTCCAGAGAAATATCCACATCAAAACGGCAAACACAATAGCAAAACCTAAGGAGGCATTGGCTGGAGTATCGGGGAATAGACGGGCAATCAAATCAAAATCTTTGAACATATAGTTCGCAGAAACCATCGCCGTTTCGGGACTCTGCGAATTAGGATTCGGAATCACCTTAAGAGTGAACCAACTTGCCAGTCCCGCCGCAATAAAGTTGAGCATAATCGTGATGATGACTTCGTGGCTGCCACGCACGGCGCGCAGCCAGCCTGCGACCCAGCCCCACAGTCCCCCCGCAAGAAGCGCGGCCGTGAAAGCCAGAACAGGCGCTATCGGAAAAGGAACTTGCGGCAGCAGTATTCCCACTGCAGCCGCCGTGACCGCTGCCATGGTTAGTTGGCCCTCGGCGCCGATATTAAACAGTCCGGCATGGAAGCAGATAGCGACAGAAAGACCGCAAAAAATCAGAGGTGTTGTATAGGACAAAGTGAGTCCCAGATCATACATAGAGCCAAAAGCACTCCGCAGAAGGATCATAAAAATGTTCCAAGGATTTTCCCCAGCGAAGAAAGTCAAAAGTAAGGCGGCAATAAGACCAATGGCAAAACCGATCAGACGTTTCATGCGCCACATCCCATCGCCTTGCCCAGGGCTATTTCATCAAACTGGGCCCGAGTGAATTCTTTTACGAAACGGCCTTTATAAAGAACCAGAATGCGATCTGAAAGAGCCATCAACTCGTCCAACTCTGAAGAGATCAGCAGCACGCCAGCACCTTCATCCCGTGATTTGCGAAGTTCATTGTGAATGAATTCAATGGCACCAATATCCACGCCACGAGTCGGCTGAGCTGCGACGATGATCTGCGGATGTTGCGAAAGGGCTCGCGCGACGACCAGCTTCTGTTGGTTGCCCCCGGACATTTTCTCAAAGGGCAGATAAGGATCGTGCGGGCGAATGTCGTACTTGTTCATGATGTCTTTGGTTTTTTTTAAAATGTCTTTCGTTTTTAAAAAAAGACCTTTGGCAAACGGAGCGGACCTTTGCTGACCTAAAATAAAGTTCTCGTAAACTGGTCGTGACGGCAGAACGCCGAAGCGCAAACGATCTTCCGGAAAAGCTCCCACCGAGCCCAGTTTGCTGACTTTGCCTTGAAATGAATCCAAAGCCGGAGCGTCCAATAAAGCGCGTATCAGAACATCCTGTCCATTGCCTTCAACACCGGCGATCCCGACGATTTCGCGGGCATGAACGGAAAGCTGGATGTCTTCGATGGTGTGAGTTCCCAATCGCCCTGAAACCGATTCAAAGCGTAAAACTGTTTTTGCAGAATCGATGGAAGAGGCGCGTTCTTGAGGTTTTTGCAGATGACGACCGACCATCATTTCCGCGAGTTCGTCCGCATTTGTTTCGCGAGTCCACTTGTGGCCGATGACGTGGCCGGCTCTGAAAACAGTCACCGAATCCGTTAGGGCCATCACTTCCTTAAGTTTGTGCGTGATGATTAAAATCGTTTTACCCTCTTCACGCAAACGGCGCAGATTTTTAAAAAGATCCTGCACTTCTTGTGGAGTCAAAACGGCAGTAGGCTCATCCAGAATTAAAATTTCAGAATCTTGAGAAAGGATTTTCAAAATTTCCAACCGCTGTTGTTCGCCAACGGAAAGATCTTCGACCTTGGCCTGAAGATCTATTTCAAATCCATAGCGCCGGGCGATTTCTTCCAAACGTTTTTTTTGTTCCGCACGCGGTAGAAGGGAAAATGCCGAGCCCTTTTGATGCAGAAGAATGTTGTCTAAGGCTGTTAGCGGTTCCGCGAGCATGAAGTGCTGATGAACCATTCCGATTTTAGCGGCCATGGCGTCAATAGGCGATTGGAAGTGGACCTTTTGTCCCTGCACAAATACTTCGCCCTCATCCGGGCGATACATGCCAAAAAGAATTTTCATGGCCGTGGATTTGCCGGCGCCATTTTCGCCGACAATAGCGTGAATAGCGCCTCGTTCGACAAAGAAAGAAACATCCGTATTGGCGCGGACTTCACCAAAGAATTTTGAAACCTTTTTGAACTCGAGCGCTGGAACGGCCATCACTATTTCTTTTTGTAAAAGTCAGGAACAGTGATCTGACCAGCGATTATTTTCTTTTTGATTTCTTCGACTTTGTTTTTCATTTCCGGAGTGATCAGTTTTTCGTTGTACTGATCCAGAGTGTAGTCGACGCCCTTATTTTTAAGACCGTAGCGGATGATACCCGGTGCGAACTTTCCTTCGCTGGTTTCTTTGATGGTGTCGTAGACGGCCACATCGACCGCTTTCATCATACTGGTCAGGATCACTCCCGGTTTAATCCAGTTCTGATTGGAATCAACTCCGATCGCCCATTTCTTCTTTTCTTCAGCGGCATCAAAAACGCCGGTGTTCGAGGCTCCTGCGGCAACGAAAATCACATCCGTACCCGCGGCGAATTGTGAAAGAGCGAGCTCCTTAGCTTTGGCAGGATTATTCCAGGCTTCACCGGTTACGCCGATATAATTTTCTGTGACTTTGATTTTGGGGTTTACGTACTTTGCACCCGCCGCGTAGCCCATGGCAAAACGCCGGATGAGTGGAATGTCCATTCCGCCAACGTATCCGACAGAATTATTTTTTGAAGCCATTGCCGCCAAAGCGCCGACGAGGAAAGATCCTTCGTGTTCTTCAAACAGCAACGAACGTACATTCGGAAGGCTGACCTCGGAATCAACCACGGCAAATTTAACTTGAGGAAATTGCGGAGCCACTTTTTTTACGGGCTCTTTTTGTCCGAAGCCAATTCCAATGACTAGATCAAAGTTTTTTCGCGCAAAAGAGCGTAGAAGATTTTCCACGGCATTCGTATCTGTGGCTTCGACATATTTCAGTTCGATTTTCAGATCTTTTTCAGCTTTGGTAGCGCCAAGATAGGCTGCGGAGTTGAAGGATTTATCGTCTTTACCACCCTTATCTAAGACCAAACCGACTTTCAGCGTTTTAGCGTGTGAAACTATGTTAAAAGACAAGATTAACAGGGTGGTAAGGAACGTTTTTAACATCATCTAAGCCCCACAGAATCAGCTAACTTGGCTGCGTTTTGGCAGCAATTAAGCGATTGATATCACAAAAAAATCTTAAAATTTATGTGAGGCAGAAGTTAGGAGAGGCGGCCATATGAGTCAAGTCAAAAGCATGTCAGCGTCTTAACACGAGCCCGTTACAAGTAAGTTATGTCGAAATTTCAATTAGGCTCTTGTTTAAAGCCAGTTTAGGATCGACCTAAACATTTAACCCAAAGAAGAAAGTGCGGAGGAAATAGAGTATGGAATCTCAGACAATACTCAACGGCGGAGTAAACTCCCTTGGTTTTATGGGCAATCAAAACTTAAACATTCCGAATACTTCAAGCGTTCCCTACGAAGTCATTCACTTGAAAGAAGAAGAAATGATTTACAAAGAAGGGGAACCAGCGAAGGGTCTGTATTATGTGCAATCTGGATGTGTCAAAGTTGTCGTTAACCGCAGTCACGCGCGCGGACGCACAACAACGAACGAGTACGTAACAAAGCTCGTATCGCCAGGCGAATATTTTGGCTACAAAGCATTGGTGAAAGGCGCTCCTGTTCAATCCCATGCCAAGGCTGTGAAGTCGACCGTATTGTGGTTGTATCCACGCGAACTTATTCAGGTGGCGATGGCTCAGGCGAGCCCCTTGATCAAACTTCTTTTAAATCAAGCGGTGAATGACCTTGAATCTTTTGAAACCACCAGCCAATTGCACTACTTGGCGTCCGTGCAAGAGCGCATTGCTTATCAGCTTGTGCTGCTTTCTGACAAATTTGGAGTACAGACTCCCAATGGCATTTCGCTGAATCTTAAATTGACTCGCAACGAGTTCGCTCAGTTGGCGAGCACCATCAATGAATCTTTGTCTCGTCATTTAACTGAGTTTAAAAATGAAGGTCTTATCGACTTGAATGGGAAAGAGATCATCATCAAGAACAAAGAGGGCTTGATGCGAAGATCTGGAAATTTCTAATCCGTTCTTTTAAAAACACATTGAAGCAAAAAGCCCTGTCCCGTGGATATGGGCTTTTTGTTTTTCTGAGAGGCCCCTTGCTTGTGAAAGTTCTTGACGCAAGGCAATTTAAAAAGGTACGGCCTTATCTGAGATGGAACCTATTGGCTATTTAGAATCCTGCTTTAAAGATAAATTCGGCACGCCTCGACAACCGGGGTTGGTGAAGAAGGCGTGGGCGCGCCTGAAAATACGACCAGATCTTCAGCCCGAGGAGTCTTTGCAGGGCCTTGAAGGTTTCAGTCACGTTTGGCTGGTGTGGATTTTCCATCAAAATAAAACAGCTCGTTATCACGCGAAAGTTCATCCTCCGCGCTTGGGAGGAAAAACCATGGGCCTTTTTGCCACGCGCAGCCCCCATCGGCCCAACCCCATCGGCCTGTCTTTGGTGGAACTGATTGCCGTGGAAAAAGACGGGATCGTTGTTTCCGGCGCGGATCTTGTCGACGGTACTCCCATTCTGGATATTAAGCCTTATTTACCCGAGATAGAATCTATCCCCGACGCCCGCACGGGATGGCCTGCAGAAGTGGCTAAAGAAAAAATCCGTGTAGAATTTACTGAGCACGCGGAAAATGTCCTGTGCTCCTGGGAAGAGCGCAATCCCGACAAAGCTCTTCGTGAAATCGTCGTGGGGACTTTGCAGTTGGACCCGCGTCCTGTGATTTATCGGGGGTACGAAGAAAAAGAATCGCCCTATCGCAGTGAACACGCTGTTCGATTGTTCGACGGAGACATTCACTTTAAGTTCGAGACGCCCACTCTGGTGCGCGTATTAGATATTCTTTTTACGCATAATTAGTTGCAGTTGCCTTTTATTTGCGCACCTTGCTAGATTCGCTGTGAACCTAACAAGGGAGGAATATCGTGAGAACAATGGAAACGGCTTCTCATTCTGAACAAAGCACTCTTCGTAAAGTTCCGACATTGAGCCTGGCAAGTTATACTAAAGGCACCGATGCAGACCGCGCGAAGTTTATCGATAGTTTATTCACAGGTCTTAAAGAATACGGTTTTATCATTCTTAAAGATCACAATGTGAAGGCGGACGATCTTCACAAAGCTTACGATATTCTTAAAAGATTCTACGCTTTGCCTACGGAAGTTAAAAAATCTTATATTTCTCCAAACGCGGGTTTTCAGCGCGGTTATACGCCCTTTGGACAAGAGCACGCTAAAGATTCCCCGGTTATGGATCTTAAAGAGTTTTGGCATGTCGGTCGTGTGCTTGAAGACGGAAATCCTTTAAAAAATGTTTATCCTGAGAACGTGTGGCCCACTGAAATCCCTGAATTCAAATCTCACTTTACGGCCTTGTACAGTGCGCTTGAAGAGGCGGGGAATGTCATGTTGGAAGCTTTGACGATGCCTTTGGAGGTTGAAAAAGACTTCTTTGCGAAAATGACCAAGGACGGAAACTCGATCCTGCGTCTTCTTCACTACCCACCAATCCCAGAAGGTGTGGACCCTCGTTGTGTCAGAGCGGCTGCCCACGAAGATATCAATTTCATCACAATCCTTCCGGCGGCGACGGCTTCTGGTCTGCAATTAAAAGATCGCGATGGCGAATGGCTGGACATTGTATCTGAGCCGGATACGCTGATTGTCGACGTCGGCGACATGCTGGCGCGCTTGACCAACGATGTTCTTCCCTCGACAACTCACCGGGTGATCAATCCTCAAGATGGAACGAATCAGAGTCGTTACTCGATGCCATTCTTTATGCATCCACATCCAGAGGCTTTGTTGAGCTGCTTGCCATCTTGTAAAGGGACAGGTGCCAAGTATCCTGATATCACTGGGCATGACTTCTTGATGCAGCGTTTGCGTGAGATCGGTCTTATTAAATAAGACACTTCTTGTCACTGAAACTGAAATCACTTCAAGAAAGGGATCTTTGGAGATCCCTTTCTTGCATTCCAAGAGGTATGTTGAATAATACTAACATGTCTTCACGAAGATCCATGCAGGGGGAATGCCATGAGATATTTTGTGTTTTTAATGATGCTTTTGGTGGGCTTGTGGTCCGCGCAGTCTCAAGCACTTGATAGTAAAATGAGTTTTCGCATTCGCGAATTGGCTCCGAATCAGTACGAATACTCTTCGATGTGGAACCCTGTGACCGAAGAGGCTCTTCTGCGGGTCGGGCTGGTGATTGACCAGGTGGACCCGGTCTTAGAAGGTAAAAACATCTCTTTTTCATCAGCAAGAAAAGCTGAATTTGTGGCGAAGGACTGGCCGGAAATTGGCGAGAACTGCAAAGTCATTTCCGACTGGCATTTCGAATACTCCCCGGGGTTGCCTCATTATCTGATGTATATGACCCTGCAAGGGCCTGGTTGCCAAAGAGTCGCTCGCTATTTTGACTATCTGCAAATACGTCTGCGATTCCTAGATGTGTCACTCATCAACTTCGAACCCATTGACGTGGCGGTTGAGATCAGCCGATAGTTAAGGAATGCATAAAAGAAATATTGCCTTCCTTATCGTAGCTGTCCTTATTGCGCTTGCTATTTTCTTTTACCTAAAACCTGCCAATACGCCGGAAGAACCTTCGGTGAATCCTGAAACCATGGGGACGGCGGCGCCTCATTCAGGGGCTCGTTTAAACAAAGCGGCTCCGCCACCGCCGATGGATGCAGCCGTACCCACTGGAACAGCCGCGGGCTTCTTGCCCACGCAAATGGAAGATCCTAAGAAATTCGCAGCCTATCAGCGCCATTTACAAGAGATGGCATCTTGCCTGAACATGAAGATTTCGGCGTTGGATCCCCAAGCTGAGATTAACTTTGAAAATTTCAATGCCGCCATCTCGGCCGATCTAGGCGACGTTGTCGCGCAAAGTGACGAATGGTTTACGGTGGATCTTAAGACTCCCGCAGGGGAAGTTCGTCGGATTTATGTCGAAAATTCCGGGCAGCCCGGTGGCGAGGCTTCTCGCACTTTAAAGTATTCAGTGATGGGGCCAGGGGGCGCGCAAAAAGAGATTCCTTTAGCCGCTGAACAAGCTAACAACCCCACTGACACTTTGATTGCAAGTCTGGAGTCGGACGGCAGTATCATTGGTAAAGCCAACTCACGAAGAATTTTCTATCAGAATGGGGATGACTTGCTGCTGGTTGAAAGAGACGGGAAGATGTACTCTTTTGAACTTCCGCATGATGGGAAAGTGTTCACTTGCACCGGGGCGGACTCTGCCGTCACGATGTCTTGTTCTTGTAAATAGCTGTAAATTAGAAATAAAAAAGGCGAGATCAGAAACTGACCTCGCCTTTTTTGTGTGCTGATGACTTTACTGGAAACGAGTCAAAGCTTCACGCAAAGACTCCAATTGAATTTTAGACTGCACCAACAAAGCTTTGTCAGTCGCAACAACTTCTTCATCCGCGTTGGCGATGAACTTTTCGTTGGAAAGCTTGCCGGTCAGCATCGTGATATCTTTCTGAAGCTTCTCGATCGTTTTATTGATACGTTTCACTTCTTCATCGAAATCCACGAGGCCTTCAAGCGGGATGATAACTTTCACGCTGGCATCCTTAACGACAACCGGTGCGACGGCACACTTCATCAAGTTGCCTTCTTCTCCGATATCCAGATTTTCCAGGCGTCCCATCGTCATGATGGCGGTTTTGTTGTTGCCCAGAATTTTTTGGACTTGGTCGTTCATCACACCCAGGCGTGCGTTGATTTTCGTGGCCGGGCTGATGCGATTTTCACCGCGGATATTGCGAATCGCTGTGATCACTTCTTTAACGATATCAATTTCCAAAGCGGCCTGTGCCGAGCCAAGACTTAAGAATTCTTTGTCGTTACGAGTGTTCGGGAATTGATCCACGATACAAGCGGCGCCTTTAATCGGAAGCTTCTGGTAGATTTCTTCCGAGATAAATGGAGCAAATGGATGCAATAAACGAGTAATGCGGTTGAGAACCTGCGCGATTACCAATTGGGTGGCTTTCTTTTCATCCGCATTGGAACCGTTCATGATCGGTTTCGTAAATTCGATGTACCAGTCACAGAATTGATTCCAAATGAAATGATAAAGCGCGTTTGCGGCGTCTGAGAATCTTTCGGTCTCCATCGCCTCTTCAACTTCTTTCGTCACTTCGGCAAGCTTGGTGATGATCCATTGGTCAAACACGCTGATATCAGCCTGTTTAGGAAGGGCTTTTACACCCTCTGCCGGAGCTTGGAAGTCTGACAAGTTGGACAACGCAAAGCGGGCCGCATTCCAGATCTTATTCATGAAATTGCGGTAGCCCTCAAGTCTCTGTTCGCTGAATTTGAAGTCTTTTCCGGAATACAAATGAGCCGAGAAGGTGAAGCGCAAAGCATCCGCTCCGTATTTTTCAATCATCTCTACGGGATCAACAGAGTTCCCCAATGACTTGGACATTTTGCGACCCTGAGAATCGCGAACCAAACCATGGATGTATACCGTGCGGAACGGAACATCACGCTTGAACTCCAGACCCAACATAATCATGCGGGCGACCCAGAAGAAGATGATGTCGTGGCCGGTGACCAGATAATTTGTCGGATAGAATGTTTTTTGCGTCTCTGTATCTTCAGGCCATCCCATTGTTGAGAAAGGCCATAAGCCTGAACTGAACCACGTATCCAGAACGTCTTCGTCCTGGTGGATCTTCGAGCTGCCACATTTTTCACAAGTCGTGATATCAGCTTCGCTCACTGTCTGATGTTCGCAGTCACTGCAATACCACACAGGAATACGATGTCCCCACCACAATTGACGGGAAATGCACCAGTCTTCGATGTTGTTCATCCAGTGCAAATACACTTTTGTCCATGACTCAGGTTCAAAGCGAATTGTGCCGCTTTCAACAACACGTTTCGCTGGTGTTGCAAGTTGCTCCATCTTGACGAACCATTGTTCAGACAAGAAAGGTTCGACAACGGCGCCAGAACGAGAACAGTGACCTACAGAATGCACGTGAGGTTCTTCCTTAATCAGGAAGTTCAAGTCTTTAAGATCTTCAAGAATACGCTTGCGGGCCTCTTGAACTTTGAGTCCTTTGTAAGAACCGGCATTTTCATTCAGTTCCGCTTTTTTGGTCAGGATATTGATGAATTCAAGATTGTGAGATTTTCCAATCTTGTAATCGTTAAAGTCATGAGCCGGTGTGATTTTAACCACGCCTGAGCCGAATGATTTATCGACATAAGTATCGGCGATAATTTTGATCTTCCGGTTTATCAACGGAATGATCGCATTTTTACCAATCAAGTGCTGGTAACGTTCGTCCTCGGGATGAACGCACAAAGCGGTATCACCCAGCATGGTTTCAGGACGGGTGGTGGCGACGGTCACGGTCTCTTGCGTGCCTTCAATCGGATAAGAGATATGATAAAGGGAGCCTTTGACTTGCTTGTGTTCAACTTCCAAGTCAGAGATAGCCGTTTCCAGTGGGCCAGACCAATTCACCAAACGTTGACCGCGATAGATCAAACCTTTTTTGTGTAAAGCGACGAATACTTTGCGAACGGCTTTGGACACGCCTTCATCTAAAGTAAATACGGCGCGATCCCAATCACAAGAATCCCCCAGACGACGCATTTGTGAATAAATACGATCGCCATATTGATGTTTCCACTCCCAGACTTTTTCCACGAACTTTTCGCGGCCCAAATCGTGACGAGTGACACCTTCTTTTTTGAGTTCTCTTTCAACGACGGATTGAGTGGCAATGCCGGCGTGGTCCGTTCCAGGCAACCACATGGCGTTGTAACCGTTCATTCTTTTCCAGCGAATCAGAATGTCTTGAATCGTATGATCCAAAGCGTGACCCATGTGCAAGAAGCCCGTGACATTCGGAGGAGGTAAGATAATGGAAAACGGAGGTTTCGTGGACTGATCCTGAGCTTTGAAGTAGCCAGAATTTTCCCACCACTGATACGTACGACTTTCAACTTCAGCTGGATTATAACGATCCGATAATTGTTGTGACATTTAAGCGACCTCTAACAGACATTTAAGAACAAGATATTCTTGGGTTTTTTAACCTTTAGAGATTAGCAAACTCAAGGGTTTTGTGATAGTTCTAATGCCCTTCCTTGGACCTTCCTTTCTTCCTGCGTCACAGCCTTTGGTCTTGAGCGCTTTTAGGCGCGATTTAGATCGCTTCAGGAAGAGGATTTGGTGGAGTCGAGACCGTTCAATTGCCCGTGATTAGGTTTTTCGTGTCTTGAATGACAGGCAAAAGCTATCGGCACTGTGCGCATAAAAAAACCCACAACATTTCTGTTGTGGGTTTTTGCGGCTTATTTGATTGATGGAGTGTTTTTACTTCAAGAAGTCAGCCATCAAGCGGGCACCGACCACCACTTCGTCTCTTTTAACATCGTCGCCAGTTTCTGGCTTTTCTGTGATGTTGTTATAAGAAAGGTGGTAGCGGAAGTTTGTGTCTACGTAAGGTTTGTATTCAACAACCACGCCGTAACCCATAAATTTTTGAGTGATATCGCCGGCAATTTCCTGCTTATCTTCAGTGGATGTGAACTCAAGACGCGGAGTCCATTGTTCCCAGCCCGTGTAAGCCAGTTTTGCCACCATCGATGAAGTTGTGTCTTTGTTGCTGGTTGCATCTTGCTTAAATTCAGATACCAGGTAGTCGAACTGGAACATAATCGGAGAAGAGTTCCACATCACACCTGCCGCCATGAATTGATGCTTATCATCAGCAGTAGGGCCGGCCATTGTGTGATAGCTCAGGTTCAGGTTCAAAGCTTTGTCTACGAAAGCGCCACGATAAATCACGCCGTACATAGAAGAGTTTTGTGAATCTGTCGGACCTACTGCGGTGTTGCCACCAGCCTCATTGGTCGCAAGAACGTGAACTGTTTGACCAGAGAAAGTGAATGTTCCCTTTACACCTGTTTGATAAAGAAGAGACGCAGTTCCCACGTTGTTAGCGCCCAGAGCTGCCGTCGCTGCACCTGTTAGATTTGCGCGAGTATAAAATTCAGATGTCAGATACAGATCCGCGCCACTTGTCGAACCTTCGAAG
This sequence comes from Bdellovibrio sp. ArHS, assembly GCF_000786105.1. Classification (NCBI taxonomy): domain Bacteria; kingdom Pseudomonadati; phylum Bdellovibrionota; class Bdellovibrionia; order Bdellovibrionales; family Pseudobdellovibrionaceae; genus Bdellovibrio; species Bdellovibrio sp. ArHS. The sequence continues at coordinate 49,016 of NZ_JTEV01000011.1, read as the reverse complement.
CCACCGAACTCAGTGTTGAACTTACCGAAGCTCAAAGAGAACGTGTCATTCATTTTGTGTGTCAAATAAGCGTACTCAACAGCTGTTTGTGTTGCATCTACGCCACGAGTTGCGTCTTTATTAAAGGCCAAGCGAACGCGGAAGGACAAGTCTTCCAAAGCTTTAGCTTGGTAATCCAAACGGCCGGTCTTGAAGTAGAACTTCGTTTGATCTGGCAGAGTGGAATCTGTGTATGTTGTTGAGTTGTAGTCTGCTCTCATGTCCAGATTCAAAGAACCTGCTTGGGCAGACACGGCGGTCGCAGTTGATATCAATGACGTTAGCAAAAACTTTTTCATAGTACATCCTTGTGTAAAGTTTTAAGTCGTTTCGATGTACTTTATGCTACAAACAAGTGCGTTGAGTAACAACGCTTTCTTTTTTTAATTTTATGAGTTTTATCACATTTTACTGATGACGATCAGTGGACAGTTCCGCGAATCCACCCTTGATATAGTAAGCGTTTGTGAAGCCGGCCTTTTCTAGTGACGCGACGACGTTCGCACTTTTCGCCCCATCATTGTCGAGCACCAAAACGGCATAATGCAAAGGAAGCTTGCGCTGTTGAATCAAAGACAAAACATCGTCCGGCTGAGAGTGGACCGTGATATTTTCCAGATGAAGACGTGTCACGTGGTTAAACCATGGATTCAAATCGATGTTGTCTAAAAGCACCAACAACATCGGAATACGCCCTTGGATAAGGTTATTAAATTGAAAGTATCCAATAGTGTTAAACATAATTATTTCACTCTTCCGTGTTCAGGAATGAATTTGTAGATGTAAAGAACAATGGCGAAGCCTAAGAATGCCAAAGCTCCTGAGGCCCAAAAGGGTGCCGTCATGGCCACAGCTCCGTACAAAAAACCACCAAAAGCAGGTCCGATGATTCGACCTAAAGAAGCCATGCTCTGGGTGACACCCATCGTGACCCCTTGTTCTTTGCTGTCGGTTAACAGACTGACACTTCCCAGAATGCTCGGATTGGAAAGACCGTTTCCTAAAGAAAGCAGCGTCATCGCAATGGCCATCATGCCTATGCTGTTGGCGAAGGCAATCGTTGTCAGTCCCATGGCGAAGAGAGCAAGTCCCAAACGAAGAACTTTTCTTTCTCCCCACTTTGGCAGAAGACGGCGCACCAGGAATCCCTGGGTAAAGACGATGATCACGCCGATGTACGCGAAGCCGAAGCTGACTTGTTTGATATTCCACTGAAACTTTTCACCCATATAAAGGATCAGAGTGGCTTCCATGGATGACATGGCAAATGATGTCAGCAGGAAAACCGTCATCAAGGCGCCGACAGTTTTCAGATTGAGATAATGCCACATGACTGAAAATCTTTTTTTCTTTTCTGCGGATTCACTTTTATCGCTTAAAGATTCTTTCAAATATTTGATGCCGAAAAGCAGATTGGCGAAGCACAAGGCTGCGACCCAGTAGGCAGCGAAAGAAGTGTCAAAGTGCGGTTCAGAAGAAATGGACTGGCCCCAGACCGCCAAACCGCCGCCTAACGCAGGACCGACAACAAAGCCCAACCCAAAGGCTGCACCAATTAAAGCCATCCCTTTAGAGCGTTCTTGCTTCGGTGTGATATCAGAGATGTAAGCAGAAGCGGTGGAAAGGCTGGCGCCAAAAAATCCCGCCAGAATGCGGGCGACAAAAAGCCATTCTAAACTGCGTGACAGCGCAAACACGATATAGGAAAGCCCTTCGCCCAAAAGGCAGAAAAGCAGAATGGGACGACGGCCTAAGCGGTCGCTCAATCTGCCCCAAAACGGCGAAAACAAAAACTGCATCAATGAATACACGGATAATAACAAACCCGTTTGCAAAGCCGTTGCGCCGAAGTTTCGACTTAGAATGGGAAGAATGGGAATGACTACACCAAAGCCCACTAAATACAGAAAAACAGTAAAAAAGATAATCGCGAGCTGTGATTTGTTTGATGTCGAAGTCATAGGGTTGTTAATATTAGGAAGTTATGAAAATGGCAAATACTCTTCCGCATTGGCAGCTCCTCATTGCAGTCTTATCGCTCGTGTCGTTACCGGCCTGGGCTGTGGATAATTACAAAGAATACCGTCGAGATCGCTGGGACTTTGAGTTCAATACCCAGTACTTTTATTCTGAAGCCAATTACCCCTCGTCAGGAGGCGGGTCGCAAAATCTTCCGAGCGGAAATCATTACTCCCTTTGGGATATGGATCTAGAGTCGCGTTATATGCCGCGTTCGGATTGGTCCGTTTTGGCGTGGGGTAAGATGAGTAATTCTGAAAGCAAGGACTCACTAGCCACGCGCTCTAACAGTTCGATCACGGAAGTGGCGGCGGGGATGGACTTTCTGATGTATGATGGTTCATTTCAGTTGGTGCCCGAGTTTATTGCCGTTGTGCCCTTAGAAGAGGTGGACCCCAAGTCAGATTCGGTCTTGAATTCAGAGGGTGTTTTTGAGCTTCTCTCTCGTTTAATAGCGCAAAAAGATTTTGGCACCTATCGAGGTTATGCCTGGGTTGGATTCAACTATCGCGGTGATGGCCGGTCCTTTTTGTTGCCCTACGGTATTGGTGCACAACTGAAACTTCCACGGATGCGTTTAGGGGCTGAACTCTTTGGGTACCGCAGTATTACAGATGACACGGAAGATACGATTCTGCGCACCGGGTACATCAACAGTGCGAACGCGGGCTCGATGAAGTTTTATTCGGTGAATCCCAATATTCTGGATTCTCAGGTTTATGGGAATTGGCTGATTTCTCCGAAGTGGACCGTGCAGGTGAATGGCGGAGCGACCTTAGCCGGATCCAACGCGGCTGCGGGATTTCATGTCGGCGGCTTCCTACGGTATTCTTTTGATATGACTGAAGGATATTCTGAAGAGCCCGCTTACGAGCCCGTGAATTCTCCTGTTCCGAATTACCGCTCGCAAATGCACGAGTCAGAGTTAAGTTCTGAAAAACAAGTGCCGACGTTCCGTGAACAAACTGACGACGGTATCGACCAGAACCTATTTAAGCCTCGCCCCACAAAGAAACCTCGTAAAAAGCCTGTCGACACTCAGTTGCAGCAGCAACTGGACGATGCAGAATTTCAGATAGAGTTGAAAGCTGATAAGAAGAAAAAAAGGAACCGTTAAGACACGGTGCCTTTTTTATTTTAGGGAATTTTTAACAACTCGCGTGCCGTGGGGGCATCCACGCCTAAAAGGTCGACCGTCTTATGGCGGCCCGTATCGCCTTTAACTAAAAGCACCCGGCGTTTGGGAATATCGAAATAATCAGATAGAAATTCGATCAAAGTTTCGTTGGCTTTTCCGTCTACAGGGGGTGCCGTGATTTTAATTTTGAGTTCTCCGTTGTGGGGTCCCACAACTTCGTTTTTCGAGGCTTTAGGTTGAATAAAAAGGTGGAGTCGAACTCCACCTTCTATCGTTTCTAACATGAACGAATGAATCCCTTTTATTCTGCAGACAGCGGAGACACATTGGGTGAGCGGCCCGCGCCGTTGCCATTGCCGTTAGCAATATTATGGTTGGGAAGCTGCATTTGCGGCATGTACTTTTCGCCTTGTTCAAGCAACGAAAGATGTGCTTGCGCCAAAGCTTTTAAGTTGGCTTCAAATTGCATGCGAGCGCGTTTTAGCTCGGTCACTTCTTGATACATTTTTTTCAACGAGTCGCGGGAATCACGAGTGATAATTTCCGCTTTTTGCTGAGCATCGGCGATAATCAACTTGGCTTCGCGATCCGCGTCCTGGCGCAGACGTTCTGCCATTTGCGAAGCCGTCGCAATGGTTTCTTTTAGAACCTGGTCGCGCTCTTTGTATTCCATCAAGGAAAGTTCTTTTTCGCGGATGCCTTCTTTCAAAGCATTACGCTCTTGAATTAAAGACTCCATTTGGGACGCGACTTGCTGAAGGAAATCCATAACCTCATCAGCATCAAGACCCATCATCTTTTTTCCGAAAGACTTATGAGCAATATCTATAGGAGTGATTCTCATTTTGTTCCTCCTTGAACAACATGATTTAAGGATAAAGGCCGAGTCTGTGCCAGGGCAAGGTTATTTGATTTCCCTCGCCATTTCTTTGTTCCTCATGGCCGCTTTTTCAAAGCTAATGCGCAAAGCGCGCTCGATTTCCAGTTCTCTCATAGACTGAAGTCCAGCTGCGGTCACACCTTTCTTTGAGGTCACACGAGCTTGCAGGTCTTCCACGCCTTCGCGCGCTTGAGCTGCCAGTAAAGACGCACCGACAAAGGTTTCGATGGTCATCAAACGGGCTTCCTCGTTGGAAAAGCCGTGTTCTTCAATCCAATCCTGCCAGTACATCATCATTTCAAAAACAAATCCCGTACCGCTGGAGCAGGAAATCATCAAGGCTTCAAATTGATCTTCGTCGCCCACTTTGATCACGCGGCCCAAGGGTGCAAAAAGATCTTCGACGGTGCTTTCAAGGGCGCTGTCGTCATCGTCATTCAGAAGATACCCAATGACTCCGCGACCGATCAGCGACGGAGTGTTCGGCATGACTCGCGCCAGGCGGGCGCCTTGAATAAAACGTTCCAGCTTTTCCATGCGAATGCCAGCCGCGACGCTGATGACGATCTTATGTTCATCAAAAGCGCGGGTGACGGGTTCGAGAGCATTCAAAAGATCTTGGGGTTTCACCGCAAGAATAATGATGTCACAACGGTCAATGAGTTCGTCATTACTGGACACGGTGTTGATTTTAAATTGTTCCTCTAACTTTTGCAGCTTGCCGGGCGTGCGATTGGACGCGTAGATGTTTTTTGCCGGAATGCCGCCTTCAACCAGCCCCTTGATCATGGCCTGTGCCATGTTTCCTGCACCCAGAAATCCTACTTTTTGTGTTTTCAACAGTGGGTTCATGTTACTCCAGAACGCAGCCTGATATATCTGCGACTAAAATAATCCTACCTTCTGATGGGGCGTTCGCCAAACAAAATAGTCCCAAGACGCAGGATTGTCGCTCCCTCTTCGACAGCGACGCTATAGTCGTGACTCGTGCCCATTGACAGCTCATCAAGAGGATGAAGATTCAGATCCGTCTGAGTCTTCAGAAGATCTCGGAGCTCGCGCAACTCCTTAAAGTAAGGACGTACATCCTCGGGGTTTTCGGTTAATGGCGGCATGGTCATAAAACCTTTTATTTTTAGGTGGGGAAGAAGCACCAACTCGTTCCAGGCTTCTTTCAGACTATCTTTGTCAAAACCGCTCTTTGTTTCTTCCTTGGCCAGATTGACCTGAATCAGAATGTTTTGCTGAACGTTCTTGGTTGCACATTGCCGACTCAGGACCTGCGCAAGTTCCAACGAATCCACCGAATGAATCAGAGCGAATTTTCCGGCGACATACTTTGCTTTGTTCTTTTGAAGATGGCCAATCAGATGCCACTGCAGATCGTGTAGGTCTTGCAAATGCTCAATTTTATCTAAGGCCTCTTGGACGTAGTTTTCGCCAAACATCCGCTGCCCTTCCTGATAAAGAGCACGGATTTTTTCTTCGGGTTGAAGTTTAGAAACCGCCAAGATGCGGGCGGGGGTCACTTGCTGTTGTATCGCCTTTAAGTCCATGCCCAAAGGTTAGCATGAAGGACTACTTAAGGTCGACAAATTGAGGAGGTTGCGCGCCCAGCTTTTTCGCAGAGTCCAAAATGAATTGCTTGTGCTTAGAGGCATAAGTGTATTCACCGTAAGAATGACAATCCGTCGCTTTATCGTGGGGGCCACGGGTGACGCCGGCGACGACAAGTCCGTTTGCGGTCTCTAGGAAGGCAGGTCCGCCTGAGTCCCCGCTGCAAGCGCCCGAACGTCCCTGATCAGTGACTAAAATCGTATCCCACACCTTAGCCAGCGGAACAGAAGTAAAGTACAGACCCTGAGCGCGGACGCCTTTCACGTCATCAATCAAACCGTAACCGGCCAGAAGCAAGGACTGACCTGCTTTAAGCTCTGTTTCCGGTGCAAGAATAGAGGTGACAACTTTTTCTGTCGGAGCTTTTTCGCTCAAGCGAATAACGGCGACGTCATTGATGGCAGTGACCGGATCACCGCTGTCATCATAAATCATTTCATAGCCGGAATGTCTTTCGAAGTTCGCAACTTTCAAAATTCGCGCATCGCTCATCTGTGTGGGTAGGGTGGCGCCGAAGAAAATAGAAACATCAGAAGCCTTTTCTGTATATTCCAAACAGTGGCTGGCCGTTAGAATCAAATCTTCTGAAATCAGAGTGCCTGTGCAAAATGAATAGGGCTGGCCCTCAAACTCTGCGATGAGCGCTACCGTAGAGGCCGTCACCAAGTCTTGAGGTAAAGCGGCTGTACCGTTGACGATGGCCGTGTTTTGACGAGAAAGCTCCATTAAGCCGGCTTTGTTTTGGGTGCAGGCGGTAAAAAGTAGAGCGGTAGAAAGTAAAAGTGATGCAGACCGGATGTTCATAAGAATCCCCCTCGGGTAGGCGCGCCCCGAAAGGTACCAGATATTCTAAAAAATCCGAAACGATCTAAGGTAAAAAAAGTTCGAGCAGAATTATTTACAACCGGCTGAAGAAGGGGGTGGCCAGCCACCTTTTTGCAGCAAAATTTTTACAAGATCCATAGGGAGACCAACCACATTGTCGAAGGGTCCCACATATTTTTCGACAAAATCTCCACCCCGTCCCTGGATGCCGTAAGCTCCTGCTTTGTCCATGGGTTCACCCGTATTTATGTAGTCCCAGATTTCCTGGTCTTGAAGGTGTTTAAAGTAGATCTGGGTTGTCTCAGTTTGAGAAAATTCCAGGCCGGTTTCACTATTGATAACGCAAACTCCGGTGATCACTTCGTGAAAGCGCCCCGACAAAAGTTTTAAAATGCGATAAGCGTCGTCTTTGTCCTGGGGTTTTCCGAGGGGGCCTCCGCCAAAGATCACTTCAGTGTCAGCCGTTAAGACGATAAAGGGAGCTTTGCGATCGACCTTCAGGACTTCGAAGGCCGCTCTGGCTTTACGTCTAGCAATATCCAAAATTTGGTCGTTTGCATTCAGGTTTTTGTTAGGAATTTCCGATACTTTAACTGGAACCACGTCAAAGTCGAAGCCTGCTTCTTTAAGAAGTGCCCGACGACGTGGCGACTCGGATGCCAAAACAAGTTGAAGTGGTGTCATGAGATTTACTTGAACACAAAGAGGCATAAATGGGAAGCGCAGAATTAATGTTGATTCTTGGCTTGCTGCTCGCGGGAGTGGCGGTGTTTCTCTTTGTTAATTCTATTTTCGCAAGCAACACCGACAAGCAGCAGCTTTCGTGGGCCAACAATGATGAGCCGGTGAAGTCCAAAAACGCGATCATCAACTTTTCGCGTCCTTTGGTACACCAATTCACATTACAGCATGCCTTAAGAATTCGCAGCGAAGGTTATCGCAAGCGTGTGCGCAAATATATTAAAACTTCGGGCCTTTCTGCTGAATTGAATGAAGATGAATTTATTGGCTTACAGCTTCTTTGGGGCGTGATGTTTCCGATCTTTCTTTTGATCATGAACTTCTCGTTGCAGTTGGGTTTGCCGGCTCCCATGTTGGTCGGGGTTGGGCTTATTGGATTTTATCTTCCCCAGATTCACGCCAAAGGGGAAAAGAAACGTCGTGAGCTTTCGGTGCGTGCGGACCTTCCGTTCTTCATTGATCTTTTAGCCCTTTCCGTGGAAGCCGGTTTGGACTTTTTCTCTGCAATTCAAAAGATCGTGGATAAAGCGCAAGGGACAGAAAGTGTGCTGGCGGATGAATTGGGAACTGTTCTTAAAGATATTAAAATCGGTGCTTCAAAAACTCAGGCTTTGAAAGATATGTCGGAACGCCTGGATATGAACGAGATCACCAGTTTCGTCGCGGTTCTTGTGGATGCAGAGTCGACGGGCGCCAGTATTTCTCAAGTCTTGAAAGATCAATCCGTGCAAATGCGCCTGGAAAGATTCGTGCGCGCGGAAAAAGCCGGGGCCAAGGCTTCGCAAACGATTTTGATTCCTTTGATGATGTTTATTTTGCCAGCGGTTTTCATTATCGTCTTTGGACCGGTGGCGGTTTCCTTTATGTACGGCGGGAAATAAAGATGATGGCAGCTTTGATTAACAAAACGACAAATCAAACTTTAATTCCGGATCTGAAAGTCGCTAAAACTTTTTGGTCACGTGGTAAGGGACTTTTAGGACGTGCTTCGTTGCCTGGCGAAGAAGCTTTATGGATTCTTCGGTGCAATAGTATTCACACGTTCTTTATGCAGTTTCCGATTGATTGTGTTTTCGTGGATAAAAACCTGAAGGTGAAAGCCATCTACGAAGATGTTCGACCCGGGCGCCTGGTATTTCCTGTGTGGGGAGCCAGCTCGGTGATCGAAATGGCAGCGGGCACTGTCAGCAAAACGAAAGTCAGTGTGGGAGATCAACTTTATGTGGGCGCTTAGAATTTTAACCGGCCCTCAGGCAGGACAGATTGTGGAGCTGAAGATGGGGAAAAACCTCATCGGCCGTGCTCCACAATGTGACATTAAGTTGGTGTCGCCCGGTGTTTCTAAGGAGCACACTGAAGTTGCCGTCTTTAAAGAAAAAATTGTTATCACAGATTTGAAATCCAGTAACGGAACTTATCTTAATGGTATTCGTATTCAAAACGGTATCATGAGATTGGGTGATAAGCTGGGTATTCACGATATTTTGGTGGATGTTATTCCGGCTCCGGAGGCGCGACCACAGGCACCTCGTTCTCAGGCAGGTCAGGGTGTTCCTGCGCCGATGCCTTATTACGGAGGAGGAGCCGCGCCGCAAATGCCACAACAAATGGGCCTGCCACAACAGATGGGAATGCCTCACGGAATGCCTCAACCCATGGGCGCAATGCCTGGAGCCGCTCCCGGCCCAGCACCGGCGCCCGCTTACCAACAAGGCGGATTCAAAGGGTTGTTGGATAAGGTCAATGACTATTTAGATCGTGTGGCTTTGCCTGGTGTTTACAAGCTGCCACAGTTCCTCGAGTTGAAACTGGTCTTACTGGGTTTCGTGGCTCTATTTATTTTTTCGACGACTTTGTTATCGATGATTCCGATGGTGGCAATCACCCGGGCTAGCATCGTGAGTGAAAGTAAGCGTCGGGCGGCTTCCATAGCGCGTACGTTGGCCACGATCAATCAAGCGGCTCTTTTGCAAAACAGTTATTCGTCTTTAAGTACGAATGCAGCGGAAGCCGAAGATGGCGTGAAGCAAGTTCTTATTGTTCAGCAATCTGATGGGATGATTCTGGCGCCGGCGACCCGGGCGGGAACGACACCGGATTTACCCTTTGTGCATAAGGCACGCACAGAAATGCGACCACAATCGGTGGAAGTGGACTCGTCCACAATTGGCGCCAGTTTTCCGATTGGATTGTTTGATCCCAACACCGGGGAACAGGCGGTAAAAGCCCATGCCATCGTTCTTTATGATATTGGAAGTCTGGCTTTCGATGACGGCAGGGCCATCAGTCTGTTCATGCAAACTTTGGTGATCGCGTCGCTGGTGGGATTGCTTATTTATTTCTTCATGTACAAGCTGATTGAATATCCGATTGTTACTTTAAATGCGCAATTAGATACAGCCATGAGAGAGAAGAAAGACAATACCGAAGTGAATTTTCAATTCCCTGCACTTCAGGCATTGATTGGCAACATCAACAGTCTTCTGACTCGCTATATTCACGGTGAATCTGACAGTGGGGGGCCGGGGGCTGCGGGTTTCATGAATAAAGATGGTGAGGCGGAAAATCTGGTTCAGTTGATTGGCTTTCCTTCCATCGCCATTTCACGAGAAGGTCGAATTATCGCATGCAGTGCCTCTTTTGCTCAGGTGGCGCATGCGGAAGTGGCGCAGCTTCAGGGGCAAATGTTTAATACAATTCCCGATGCGGCTCTTCAGCAGAATCTTGATGGTCTTTTGGCGCGCACGCGGGAAAATCCACGCGCCATTCACACTGATCAACTTGAGTTCAGCGGGCATCTGTGTATTTTAAGCTGTCAGGCAATGTGTTCCAGTGGTCAAGAGATAGACTATTACATCGTCACAGTTTCACCAACTGAGGGAGGTTCGTAATGAGCGCGGCCCCTCAAGTGAAAGATGCTTTGAAATTCAGTATTGAAGTGACGAAAGGTCCCCATGCGGGGTTGAAGTCCACCTTTGCAAAGGGGTCCGTCACAATCGGTCGCGGTCCTGAAAACGACATCGTTCTTTCCAGTGATCCGCGCACCAGTCGACAACACGCAGAGATCAAGCAACGCTCGGGTCACGAGTTTGTGATCGTCAATCTAAGTCAGAAAAATTTTGTTTTGGTCAATGGCCAAAGCATTCAGTCCGAAATCATTAACAATGATTCGGTGATTCAGATTGGTGATACAGAAATTCGCTTTCAAGCGGAACTGCCGCCGTCGGTTTCACAATCGGCGCCGTTGGCGTCACCGACAGCGTCGATTTTAACGCCAGCACCGGCTCCGACTGCGCAGATACCGAAGCCGCAAATGCCGCCGCGCCCGATGCCGACCGCAAATTCCAGTATGCCTTACGGTCAGGGTTTGCCGACGATGCCTGCGCAGGGAATGCCACCGGCGCAACCCATGGGCTATGGCGGTTATCAACCGCCGCCTCCTGGGGCTGGCCCGATGCCAGGTTCTGGGCCTCGCGCTGCGGGCGGAGGGCCGTTAGCGAATCCTAAAGTTCGCTTTTATGGCATCATTGCCATAGTTGCGTTGGTGGGATGGTGGTTCTTTTCGTCCTCTGGCAATAAGGGAAAAAAAGATCCGAATGCTATTCGCACCAGTTCGATCAGCATGCAGGACGTGATGGATGCGGAAAAGCGTTCCCAAGAGCTTTTAACGATAAAAAAAGAGAAGTATGATTCTATTCAGTACCGTCGAGCGCAAGAAAACTTTATCAAGGGCTTCCGAGACTTTCAGCAAGGTCAGTACGCCCGTGCTCGAGAAGCCTTTCAGGTCGTTCTTAATCTGGACCCTGACAACGAGTTGGCAAAACGCTATTATCATTTATCTAAGATCAAGTTTGATGAGTTGGTTAAATTTAATATGATTCAGGGCAATCGTTACAGAGAGAAGAAGAATTGGCGGATGTGCCAATCCAATTATCAAAATGTGATGACGATGCTGCAAAATCGTAAAGACGATCCTTCCTTTAAGGAAGCCAAGCAGTTCTATGAAGAGTGTACTTTAAACTTGGAGGGTAGATTCTAATGGCCCGCCTTAAAGTCCGCCTTCGAGGCAAACCAGTTTATGATATCCAGCTTGCTGAAGACCGCACGTACATCGCCGGTCGTAAAGAAGACTGTGATATTGTTCTGCAACCCGAAAAGGGTATTTCTCGCGAACACTTTAAGGTGTCTTTCGTCAATGGTGCATGGACCGTGGACGTCATCTCCCGCTATGGAGATGTGACTTACAATGGGGAACAAACTCAACAGTTCACTTTAGATCACGGCAGTCAATTTGTGATTTCTCCTTATGAATTTGAGTATATGGCAACTGCATCGGCCACATCGGATGAATCCGTCGCGCCACCGGCGCCCGAATACAGTGGCACTTCTGCGAATCTACCAGCCGTTCCCGGAGAAAGTTCGGATGGGTTTGGCGGCAGCGAAGAAAAGACTGTGATTGGTGTGGCTCCACAAGTGGCCTACATCAAAATCATGGATGGCCAAAACAATGAAGCGAAAGAGCTGATTCGTCTTGATGCTGGCGAGTCATGGGTCGCTGGACGGGAATCTTCTTGTCATATTCAAATTCGTGACCAACGAGTCAGTCGACGTCAGTTTGAAATTCGCCGCGCGGGTTCTCAATATGTGATTATTGATCTGGGCAGCGTCAATGGCACTTTGCTGAATGGAAATCCGATTTCTTCCAGCGAGCCTACGCCCATTCGTTCTGGGGACGCGATCAGTGTTCTGACGAATTATTTGTATTTCGAGTTGCATGATGCCGGTTTTCAAAGTCGTCTTGAGCTTGTCAATGTTCCGCCGCCAAATCCATTGGTGCAGGTGGGGAGCGAGGCCTTGCCGATGGAGTATCAGCAGCAACACCATGAGTTGATGCCTTATCAGGGTGCTATGGCGCCTATGCCGTATCAGCCGCCGATGCAGTATCCTGGGGCGCCGATGCCAGCTCCCACTCCAGCACCTGGAAAGTTTGATTTCCAGAAAAATCGCCCAAAAATCATCGCGGGCGCAGTGGCCTTGCTGGCTTTGGCGTACTTCTTTAGCGGCGACAACTCTGCGAAACCTCCGGCGCCTCAACCGGGCGCTATAAGTTTGCCTGGATCTCCGCTTGAGATATTCAACAAACTTCCCCCCGAGAAGCAGGCTCTGGTTCGTCAGCGCTATAAAGACGCCAAGAATCTGTATATGCAGGGGAAATATCAGTTAGCGCAGGATGAAATCGTCAAGATTCAAGAACTGGTGCCGGATTATGAAGACATTCGCGAGATCGAACGTCTTTCAAAAGAAGCGATCTTTATTCAAGAGCAACAACGTCGCCAAGAACAGATTGAAAAAGCGAAGATAGAGACAGAAGAGAAAATTCAAAAAGTCGCGGCGGAATGCCAGAAGAAGGTCAATCCGGATATCACTCTGCCAGAGATGGAGGAGTGTTTAAGTGATGTTATGCAATTCAATCCCGAACATCCTAAAATCGTGGATTTGAAAATGCAGGTGGAAAGTATCACGACCCAAAGGGATGCGAAGGCTGCCGAAAGAATGGCCTATCAGACGCAGGTGTCCAAGCTGCGCGCTATTTATACGAGCGCTGAGAATGTTCACAAAAAAGGAAAACCTTTGGATGCCATTGCCGCTTACGAGCGTGTCATTGCATCGTCCTTGCCGGACCCCAACGGGTTTAAGGGACAGGCGAAAAGAAACATCGCTTCGATCCGACAAATGATGAACTCCAAGACGGCAACGTTACAAAGCGAGGCGGAAAAGTATTATCAGGCCCAGAACATAAAAGGCGCCATCTTGTCATTGCGTAAAGCTCGCGTGATGGACCCGACGAACCCAGACCTTCCCGAAAAGATCGAACGTTATACTACGGAGCTGCGTAAGCAGATGATGACGATTTATCAAGAGGGAATTCTTGAGGAAAGTTTTGGTAACGTTGATGGTGGAGAATCCAAGGCGGGCGCAAAAGACAAGTGGCGAAAAATTCTGGAGCTCGATATTCCCGATGGGGAATATTATAAAAAAGCTTACATCAAATTGAAGAAATACGGAGCTCTTTAGTGAAGCTGCAAGAAAGATCCTACAGCACAAAGATCCTTCGCCCCAAACCCCTGGTACATCAGGAAGAGGATGGCTCGTTGATCGTCATTGCCACTTCTTGGGGGCAGCCAGAACATGCGCAAAGGGCTTTGGATGAAGTCGTTAAGTATGTCAGTGCAGCTAAATCCGACGTCGAAGTGACGTCGCCGTTTGAGTTCCTGAGTTGCCTGACAGACGAAGTCAATTACGTCAGAACCGGTATCTTGATTGCCAATGACATTCTTTATCGTGGCGAAAACAAGATGGAGTATTTTTCAGGGGTGGAAATTCTTGCCCTGTTCCGTCGCGGCTCGCAAATCGCGTGGGCTCAGGTGGGTTGCCCCAGTCTTTTAATTCAGCGAAAAAACAAAAGTCTTCAGCCCTTGTCTATAGGGTTGGACTTATCCAGTGAGTGCGTCGAACCAGACGAAAAATTACCACCGCTGCCAGCCCAACTTTTGGGGCTAGAACCGACGTGTTCCATTCAATGTGGCCACACCCTCGTGAACGACGGGGATCGTCTGGTTCTTTTGGCAAGCACCTCGATTGCGACGTCGCTGTGGACTTCTCAGGCTGAACCCGCAGAACTTGGGGCAGTCACGACAAAAATGATTCAAGAAGATCCTGAAGCTCCTTTTTGGTTGGGGCTGATCAAACTTGATGTCTAATTAGTATTCGTCAGTTTGGATGGCCTTATAGGCTTGTGCTCGCACGCGCGCGTATTCAGGAAGGCTGAGCGCGAATTCTGTTCGTGAGGGAGCAAAGATATTTTCCCGTGACGTGTCCCAAATCAAACCGGCGGCAATATTGGCCCGCTGAATCTGTTGATCCAACATGTAATTTCTGAATGAACGTTCAAAGCGTTTTCTTTGCGCATCCCGGGAAAACCCACGCGCCTCTGCGCGAAGCCAGTCAACCAGTTCCAGAAAGAGCGGATCCGTGCAGTTTTTCAGTTGTTCTGTTTCGATAGTCGCCACGGTTAACAAAGGAAAGCAGCTGTCAGTGACTTTGGCGGTTTTACTATTTAGGTTTTTTTCGGCGACGTACTGCCATACCGAGATCTTGTTCTTAGTTCCCAGATTTTTGAGCGTTTCCCAATCCCTTTGATTTAAGGCTATTTGCGCCGTCCAGTTCAACAGATCTAAACTTTGGGGTTGTTGCGCCAAAAGACGTTTGAGATCCCGTAGCAGATCCGCCTCTTGATCCGGACGCATCCAGCGCGAAAAAGGCAGGCTTAGCTTCTTTGTCCATTCGGATTGAATTGGAGGAAATGCCGGGAACTGATTTTTGCTAAGCAAATTTTGCAGCTTCTGGGTCGTCGGTAAAATACTTTCCTGCAACAAAGGCAGGGGATTCACTTCAAAGCGATCGACCAGCGTATTGTAAAGCAGCGGACTTTCATCATTGATATAAAGAACATGGTGCGAGATCCCCGCGCTGCGAATCGGTCCCGCCTTACGCCAAAAGGCCCAACCCGACTCAATTAAAAGCGGTCTGTCCTCGGCCCAGGTCACATTAGGGCTTTTCAATGCTCCTTGTAAAGAAAGGGCGGGAAAGGAGGCCGCATCGTTGTCGATAATGCTTTCACCAAGAAGTTCAAAAAGAGTGCGACCGACGTCAACCAAAGAGACATTCTGATCCACTTTCCAGTGAATGGCGAGATCGCGTTTTCTTTTTTGAGAGGGTTTTATAAATAGCGCGACCTGGGTGTTTTCGCCGTGTAAGTTTAAAGGAGAAAGCTCCTTGTATCGTTCGCTCGTCGTGTGTCCATTAAGTCCAACAAGAACTACGGTCGTGTTGTCCCAGCGATTCGCGGCTTTAAGACTCTGGAAGAGTTCATAAAGGCTTTCATCAAGTTCATCAAGTTGGCTTTCAAAGCTTAAGTTTCGGGTTTCCCCGAGATCTGTCATTGTCACAGTCGTTGTGAAGATCAGATCGGGAACGTAAAATACGCTGAAGAAAGAATCAGGCCCCACATCCTGATGCAGCCACTGCATAAAGGCGTCCGCATTCTTTTTGAAGGGGCGAAACAAACTAGAGAAGGTGGGCACAAGGTTGTCCTCGAAGAGTTCAAACCCTTGATTCAATCCCGATCGGCGAAACACCGGGGCGCCGCCGGAAAAAAAGCTTGTACGATAGTCCTGTTGCAGAGCAAGCTCCGAAGCCAGCTCTAACTCGGGAGCTAGACCTGGGCGACCATTGTGTCGAACTTTGTGCTGATAAGGATAAAGGCCGGTCAACAAGGACGCCATGGCAGGAACCGACAGGGTCGAGGGCGAAAAAGCGTGAGTGAAGCGAACGGATTCATTGCAAAGCAATTGAAAACCGGATCGTTCAGCCTCTTCCTGGCTGCATAAGACGTCACTTGTCGTCAGCTCATCAACCGCGATGACTAAAACGGAGTTTTTGTCATTCGCCTTGCAAGAAAGCTGGACCAAGCTCAGGAGTGAGAGAAGAAGAGTTAAAATGACTTTCTGCATACCTTGACCAGAAGTAATGGTTTTAGAGATAATGGATCAATAATTTTGCGCAGTCAAAGATTTGGAGGAAATCACCGTGCTCACAGAAAAAATATTTACAGTAGCTCATCTGGCCGATCAGGTCGTTTTATGGATCTTGCTTGTGCTCAGTGTGCTTAGCATCGGGATGATTTTGGAACGCTATTTCGCTTTGAAGAAAGTCGCGGCGGAGTCGCAGCGAGTGCGCGCGCGTATCAAGCTGGCTTTGCAAAGCAACAGTCTTGATGATGTCGAAGATTTGGCAAAAGATCCTAATTCTATCGAGGGTCGAGCGGCGGGTTATGCCTTGAAGCACATGCGCGAAGCGGGCAGTAAAGGTTTGGAAGAAATCTTTAACACTTTCGCTTTGACGGAGCGTCCAGAGTTGGAAAAATTCCTGGGTTTCCTTGCGACTGTCGGTTCCAATGCGCCTTACATCGGTCTTTTCGGTACGGTTTTGGGTATCATGAAAGCCTTTAACGATTTGGCAACAACTCCGGAAGCGGGACAACAGACGGTGATGGCGGGTATTTCCATGGCCCTTGTCGCAACAGCCGCAGGTCTTTTCGTCGCGATCCCCGCAGTAGCCTTCTACAATTATTATAGCAAACAAGTGAAAGGCATTTTCCAGAACTTAGAAAGTGTTAAAGAGCTTTGCCTTGCTTATGCTAAGAAAAAAGGTGTTTAAACCATGGCATTCAAAGACGGTGGAAATGATAACGAAGCCATAGCGGATATCAACGTCGTTCCGCTCGTGGATATCATCTTGGTGGTTCTGATCATCTTTATGGTGACAGCCCCGATGTTTATGAAGCCCACGATCAACGTGAATCTGCCTAAGGCTGCTAGCGGAGACCAAACGGCTCCTAGCAAATTGAATATTGCCTTGACCGCCGACGGCAGAATTAATCTTAACGGATCTTTTGTCAGTGAGGCTGAGGTGCAAGCCAAAGCGCAAGAGGAAGTGGCGAAGAATGCCGATGTGCAAGCCATTATTTCTGCGGATAAAGATGTTCCGCACGGAAAAGTGGTCGGAGTTCTTGATATCGTCAAGGGTTCCGGTGTGAAGAAGTTTGCGATCAGTATCGATAAAAAATAGAAAAAGGGCTCTACAAAGAGCCCTTTTTAATTTCAAATCTTTTTAGTTCCCGCCTCCGCCGCCACCACCACTATTGTAGTTCGGGTCTTGAACCCATTGGCAGGTATTTGAGACCAATTTCAATTTCTTATTACGACATTCAAAAGTAATACGGCCATGATAGTTCCAGTAACCATTGTCAGCATAACGATCGACACCCCATTCATACTGATACGAAGGGTTGGGTTGGGGTGAGTGAATGCGAGGAATCGTTGTGCGGCAAGAGACAAATGTCTGTTGCAGGTACGACAATGTTGACGGGACGTTATAGTCGGAAAGTTTTGTGAAGCTTCGATTGTTGTAAAGGAAATTCAAAGTGTCGTAGCTGGAATGAAGCAGAAATTTTCCGCGCGGTCCATCGAAGTATTCTGGAAAATATCCATAAGCCGCATCATAGGATGCCTCTGTAAAGGTAAAGTAAGAGCCGGCCGTGCAACCAACCGCGGGTTCGGTAATTGAAACGCGCGCTAAAACACTCTGCACGCTTTTGCCTGAAGCATCTTTGACGACGACGTAGTAGGTGCCTTCTTTGGTATAGCTGGTGGCACTATCGCTAATAAAACTATAAGTACCCCAAACACCGGTCATCGCTTTGCTGTCTTTGTACCATTGATAAGTGTAGGGTTGCACACCACCGGTAGCGACGACTTCAAGATTGATGTCGCCACCTTCGACGACCGTGACTCCCTCGGGTTGTTTTGCAATTCGAAAACCTGTTTGGCTGGGTGTTCCTCCGCCTCCCGTGCCGACGCCGCCCCCAGAACCGCTGCCTGAAGCGCCGCCACCACCGACACCGATGCTGCCGCCGCCAGATCCGGAGTTGCCGCCAGATCCAGAACCCACTCCCACCGAACCACCGCTTCCGGAAGAACCGCCACTGCCGCCGCCAATAGAGACGCCATTATTCCCACCGCTTGAAGGACGAGAATTCCAAATAGAGGTCGAATCTTTGCTGGTCGAAGAACTAGAAGTAGAGCCTTCGGTTTTTTCTTCCATAGGAGCAGGGGCACAGTTCTGGAATGAAAGAACTGTGAGGGACATGATCAAAAGACCAGAGAATACGCGAAATTTGCGGATCTTTTTGAGAATACGCGTGTTCATCAAACATTCCCCCGAAAGTGACTAGACTTAAATACGGATGAAATGTGGAAAAACTTGAGGAAACGCCCGGTCTTTCTGTTTAGATTCTCATTTTGATACGGCTAAAGTCCGGGAATAGTTATCCGATCAGGATATTATGTTTAAGAGTCAGCCAACAGACACTCATTTCCTGATTATTACGTCCTTTCTTGTCGTGCTTTTGGGCATTCCAACGTTTTTTACTCTGACCGGCAATGAAGCTGTAAAAACGGAGTTCGGAGAGGTGTCTTCCACGCAAAATCTTTCGCAGCGTCAACCCGCCAGTGTTCCCCAAGCTGCGGCCGTTTCTGTGCAGCCGGCTTTGTCCCAGTTAGCACATTATGATTTGAATTGTGCAAAACGGGCCACCGCGAAAGTAAATGTCACTGGTGGGTATGTGCAACTTCAGGGCAAAAACTGTCTTAAAAATGTTAAAGATGGTGATCTTGAAATTATTAACAAGAGCAATGGCTACACGGCCTCTATTTTTAGTAGCGGCATTGACAAATATCAAACGGACCTTATTCAGCTTCAGAATGGTGATAATGAAATCGCGATTCGTTATCGTGAACGCTCTGGAAAACCTGTTGAAGAGGTCCTTCGAGTCCACTCGTCTAAGATTTAACATAAATAAATCAATATCTTAATGCGATCGGCTAGAGTAGGATCAATTAAATTGATCTTCCGTTCCGCAGCCTTTAAGGTAGCCGCCGGCGTTGCAAATTTGGCACACTCAAGGCCTTCCTTGCGGGCGTCAAACGTGGGATAAATTGATGTTACTTGAAGGGTTTTTACAGCCAGTGGATTTAAAAAAGCGTTCGGACATTCATTATGCTCGAAAAATTTGGCATATGTCGGGAGTCTTCGTGATGTTCCTGGCCTATGTTTATCTTCCGCCAGCTGTGTCCATGACCATTCTTGCGGTCGCATGGATGCTCTTTGTCCCCTTCGATTTTTTGCGTCAGAGAAAACCCGCTTTGAACGATTGGGCTGTGCATGCCTTCAAGCCCATCATGCGACAAAGTGAAGTAAAAAAATTAGCGGGAACGACTTTTTTACTTTCCGGTGTTCTTCTTGTGGATATTTTGTTTCCTCGTCCCATCGTGGCTTTGACTTTGTTGTTCTTGGCTTTCGCAGATCCTATCGCAAGTTACTTTGGAATTCTTTACGGCAAAGATAAAATTTTCGGGCACAAATCGATACAAGGTTTTATGGCGGCCTTCTTTGTTTGTGCGGCTTTGACCTTTTTCTATTTGCTGTATCACAATTATTTAATGGATCGCATCGTTGTGGTGAGTTTGTTCGCCGGACTTGTTGGTGCATTCGCAGAACTGATTCCTATCGGTAAGCTTGATGACAATCTGACCCTGCCCGTGATGAGTGCCGTTGGCCTCACCATCCTGTTTTATTTCTTTGGATTTTTTGCCACTGTAGGATAATGTTTCCCTGCCATGGACCACATGGCGGGAGACGACAATGGTAGATACTCATCTAGAAAAAATTGATTCCGAAGATGCCAGAGCACAGCGCTTGGCAATGTACATTTATATTCTTCCTAACTTGATGACCACAGGAAACTTGTTCTCTGGTTTCTTCGCAGTGATCCAATCTATCAAGGGAAATTATCTTTACGCCGCTTATGCAATTGTCGTCGCCGCTGTTTTTGACCAGTTGGATGGGCGCTTGGCTCGTTTGACTCGCTCTACAAGTAAGTTTGGAGCTGAATACGATTCACTGTGCGACCTTGTCAGTTTTGGTATGGCTCCGGGTGTTTTGTTGTTCTTATGGGCGCTTCAGCCTTTCGGACGCTTAGGCTGGGTTGCTTGTTTCCTTTTTGTGGCCTGCGGAGCCCTTCGTTTGGCCCGCTTTAATGTTCAAGCCAATGTTGTTGAAAAAAACTATTTCCAAGGTTTACCAATCCCTATGGCGGCGGGTATCGTGGCGTCTTCAGTTCTAGCGTTCCAAGACTTGGAGCTGGAACCATTGGGCAACTATGGTCTTTTGATCATGACGATTCTTTTGGCTCTTGTAATGGTTAGTAACTTCCGCTTCCGTAGCTTTAAGGATTTGGATCTTAAAGAGCGTCTTCCATTCCGTTACCTTATCCTAGGTGTCGGTGTTTTAGTGATCGTCGCTCTTCGCCCGGAAGTCATGTTGTTCGTGCTTTTCATGGGTTATGCCGCTTTGGGCGCCGTTTTTGGTGTCTTCAAGTTGGGAAAGAACATTCGTAAGATCAAGCCTAGTGTGTATGCTCCCGCGCAAGTGCATGAGAGCGACTTAGTCCTCGAAGAAGAGGAAGAAGAGGCGAAGAAAGATGAAAAGAAAACTTAAAGTTGGTGTTGTTGGCGCGACCGGAATGGTCGGCCAGACATTCATGAATATTCTTGAAGAGCGCCGTTTTCCAATTGAGGAACTGCGCCCTTTCGCATCTGAGAACTCGTTAGGAAAAAAAATCGACTTGCAGGGGGCATCTTGGCCAGTGCAAGTTCTTAAAGAAGGCTGCTTTGATGGTCTTGATTTGGTGTTCTTTTCCTCCGGTGACGACATTTCTAAAGAGTGGGCTCCCAAAGCCGTGCAAGCAGGAGCTTTCGCTGTCGATAACTCTGCTGCATTTCGTATGGACCCAAACACTGTTTTGGTAGTTCCGGAAGTGAACGGTCATCTGGTATCTAAAGAATCTAAGCCGCAAATTATCGCAAATCCGAATTGTTCGACGATTCAGTTGGTTGTCGCTCTGAAACCTCTTTTGGATAAATTTGGCCTGGAAGAAGTTCGCGTGAGCACTTATCAGGCAGTCAGTGGCGCTGGTCAGGGTGGTTATGATGAGTTGATGGAGCAAACCTCCAATCATAAAAACGATCCTCAGCCAAAAACTTTTCCTCATACCATTCTCTTTAACTGCATTCCGCAAATTGGCTCCTTTAATGACGATGGGTATTGCAGCGAAGAAGTGAAGATTATGAACGAAACCCGCAAGATTCTGGGGCAGGATAAACTGAAAGTGTCCGCGTTTACGGTGCGTATTCCTGCACTGAATGCTCATAGCGAATCTGTTTGGGTGACCTTAAACAAGGAAGTCAGTCGCGACCATATGATGGCGACGCTTTCAGAGTTCAAAGGTATCGTTCTTCAGGATGACCCTAAAAAAGGTGTTTATCCGTTGGCCCGCGATGTCTCTGGTAAGGACCCGGTTTACGTCGGTCGAGTCCACCGTGACCCCGAAAATCCAAAAATGTGGTTGATGTGGGTTGTTTCCGACAACATCCGGAAGGGTGCCGCCCTCAACGGGATTCAAATAGCTGAACAGATCTTCTTCAGCTAAAAAAAGGCGGGAAATCCCCGCTTTTTTTTATCGAGGCTGCGGATTCGACGAAGGTCGTGGGTTTGAGCTTTTTTTGACATCTCGACCTTCGCATGGTTCGATTAAAAGAATGAAGCTTTCTGTATTCACGGCAG
Organism: Bdellovibrio sp. ArHS; assembly: GCF_000786105.1. NCBI lineage: Bacteria > Pseudomonadati > Bdellovibrionota > Bdellovibrionia > Bdellovibrionales > Pseudobdellovibrionaceae > Bdellovibrio > Bdellovibrio sp. ArHS. The sequence goes on along the minus strand of NZ_JTEV01000011.1, from coordinate 27,453 downwards.
CCAGCATTTTTCTTTTTTCTTTGAGCAGTCATGCGACCATGACTTTGAACTCTATTTCTGGCGACTCTAACCGTGATCTTTCCGACCCCGCGAAGCCGATTATCTATGCGGGATTCAATCCGGCGACACCTTGTACGGGTGATGGCGCGTTTACTTGTGACAGCTGCACGGGAACATCTGCCGGTGGGAAGATTTTTTCGTGCAATAAAACCAGCGCTTATCCAAATCTTCGCCTAGTCATCCAGATGACCTCGACGAACACCACAGGAACGGTCTATGCAAAGCTCGGCGATACCGATGTGAGTTCGACGCTGCCTTGGACTTTCGATAGCGGTGTTCTGACTTTTCAGGCCACCTGGTCTGAAATCTGCCAGGCGGCCGGTGCTGGCAACTGTACTAGTAACTTCAATAAAGATCTTGTCGTGGGGATCAATACTTCCTCTGGCGGTTCCGCAACCACGGATTCAGCGACGTTTCGACTGAATGTGCGTGTTACAGAAGCTGATGCCTCTGACACTTTTTATACGGATTGTAACTCAGCTGAAGTAGCGGAAAATCAGGGTTTCTGTCACTTCAATGTTTTCCCGGGAGATGAAAAACTATATGTAGAAAATCTGGTTTACTCTGCGGGGTATCCGGCGTCTCCCGCTCCCGGGGTGGAATATCGTTCGGTTGTGTTCTTTTATGAGCCTTTTGTCACAGACGACAACACCACGATTTCAAGTATCAGCAATGCGTCTGCGATGTTTGAACTCCCAGTAAATCGTTCGGCCGATCCACCTATCGTAGACGATCGTGTTGATGGATTGCTCAATGGTCAGCGCTACTGCATGGTCATGGCAAATATGGACATGACGGGTAATATCTCTTTTTTCACTCCCATTCCGGGAACCCCAGGTTCACCGGTTACGGCTTCAGAACTTTGCGGAACTCCCGCCGCGGTCGTTGGGTTGTTGGATGATAAAAGTTGTTTCATCGCTACGGCGGCTTTCGGCAGTCAAATGGCCCCTGAAGTGGAAAGCTTCCGTGAATTTCGTAACAAATATCTTTTGCCCAACGCTTGGGGAAAGGCCTTTGTAAAATTCTACTATAAGCACAGTCCATACTACGCCAATCTGATCGCTGAAAGTGAAGTGGCTAAAGCCGCAGTTCGAGTTGGCTTGTGGCCTTTACTTCTTTTTGCCCGTGCCAGTGTTGCTTTGGGATTCTGGACGGCCTTTGCCCTTCTTTCTTTCGGTGTGCTGGCAATATACGGACTTTATCGCCATCTGCTTGTAGCTCGCCGGTTCCGAGGTGAGCTGTGACTTGGTCGAAATATTTCGTCGCACTTTTGGCTGTTGTTTCTTTTCATACGGCACGAGCGCAAGAAGCCGAATCGGCTCCTCAAGAACCTCCTTATATTCAAGAGGAAACGGAATTTGATTCGGAAGCTCTTAGTATCGAAGACGAAATTCAAAATGCGACGCCGGAAACAAATCTTCAGCCGCCCAAAAAAGAAGCCGTCAATCTGAATGAAGAAACCGATCCCAATAAGAATATCGAGGAAGAACTGTCCATCGAAGATGAAGAGCCCGTGATCGCAGAGGAACCCGCAGTCACCCCCACGCCCGTGCCGGTCGTGGATGTGAAACCATCAAGTCCTCTGCAAAAGCCGAAGGTCTTGCGACGCTCGGCTCGTGGCGGGGTGGAATATATTGAACATCCTCAGGCCGCCAATGGCTTGATGGCGATCACCAAAGACGGATCTTACATTTATCGAACTAAAGATACGGGTGAATACAATCATACCGGAAGTTTCCGCTTGGGTTTGATCGACCCACCGCGAATTATTTCCGCCGATGGAACTACAAGTTTCGATACGATGTATTCCGGCTCTTCGCAGCCTCTTTTTATGTTTGATTATGAATGGCAACCTTTCAATGGCTACGGAAAGTTCGGTATCCAGGCGGGATTTGGCTTTATGATCGCTAATGGTAAAGGGCGATTTATTGAAGGGGATCTGGCCGGACAGGAAGCTAAAGAAAGTTACACCTTTTTAGCTGTTCCTTTAAATTTGGGTTTAGTCTACCGGTTGGAGTGGATGGATCGTCAATGGTTTGCTCCTTATGTTTCTGGCGGTGGCACTTACATCGGTGTCGCTGAATTCCGCGATGACGGGGCAACGCCATCCGCGGTGGGAACACCTGGTGCTTACGGAGCCGTTGGGATGCTAATTAATATTTCAGCGATGGATCGGGAAACTGCATTTACTTTGAAGTCCGAATACGGCATCGCCAACTTGTGGGTGTCTTTGGACTATCGATATCTCCAGACCTTCAACGAAGATCTGGAGTTTACTTCCGGCATCGCTGGTGCCGGAATCACTGTGGACTACTGAAGTTGGCAAGAAGCGAAGTGCATAGTGCGATGTAGGCGGTGATAAGAGCCGGATTTGCATTTCAAACCTTGCTCTGAACAGTTGTAACGAAGCTCAACTTCGCCTTTTGAATTTTGCCCCATAACATTGTTGCCGTCACACCAGCTAAGAACATCAACTTGGAAGTCGTCTTCGCGATAGCTAATGAGATCTTCTTGGGCCATTGCTGCGGAAGAAACGACTAGTAACAGACCTACGATTAATGATTTCATGAATTACTCCTTGATTCAGGTTCTTTAAAAAGATGGCATGGAGTACGACGTTCCTTCAGGACGGTCAATACACCGTGAAAAGAGAACAGAGGTGACTACAGTCTAGACACCGCGAAGTCCATTTAAATTCGTGCTGAATGTATTAGTACCTGTTCCATGAATTACGCCATTAATTTTTAGAGGTTTTGCCAGGTCTGTGCTATCAATTCCGCTATGAAAAAACTAATTCTATTTGCCGGACTTTTTCTTACTTCGTTGTCTTTCGCTCAAACTCGTTACTGTGATGACATCCAGCGGGTTGATAACTTTCCACGCTTGAATTCAGACCAATTCAAACGTTTTGGTTTGGATAAGAAGAACAAGATCGACCGTATTCTTGTCAGCAAGGACCGCAAAGAACTTTATCTTCTTAGCAAAGACGTTGTAGTTAAAACTTATCAGGTGGCATTCGGACTTGTTCCGGAAGGACACAAACAATTCGAGGGCGACAGCAAAACACCCGAAGGCCTTTACTACATCGACGGGAAGAATCCGAAAAGTGCGTACTATCTTTCTTTGCATGTATCTTATCCCAATAAACAAGATGTTGAATATGCTAAGTCAAAAGGGAAGTCGGCGGGTGGAGATATCATGATTCACGGCTTTCCAAATGCGAAGGCACGTCCAGATTTCAATAGATTCGTAGGGATCATCCATCCAAGCAATTGGACCGCGGGCTGTATCGCGGTGACCGACCAGGAAATTTATGAAATCTACAATCTCGTTCAGCAGGGAACGGCCATTGAGATTTGTAAGATGACTCCGAAACCGCAGAAGCCATCGCAACCCGAAGACCCGGCTCAATCAGACGATAAATAAGTCGCACCTTTAAAAAAATTCAGAATTGGCACCTATAAAAACATAGCCTTGTCGCAAAGAACCGAAGCTGGTACTTTGCGACCATGTTGACGAAAGTGAAATTCACCGTGGCCTACGATGGCACGGGATTCTGCGGCTGGCAGAAGCAAAAGCAAGAAGATCAGATTTCCGTGGCCCATGTTATTGAAAAGGCCCTGGAAAAGGTTTTTGCTGAAAAGATCACCCTTTTTGCATCTGGACGCACGGATGCGGGGGTTCATGCTCTGAACCAAGTCTGCCACTTTTCTACGCATCGCAAGATCGATCCGGCTAAGAAGTGGGACCTTTGCTGGGCCCTGAATTCTCAACTTCCAGCCTCCATCGTGGTCAAAAAGGCCTGGATTGCGCCCCAGGAATTCCATGCGACGTTGTCGGCAACTCACAAGACTTATCGCTATCTTCTTTTAAACCGACCGCGACCTAGCGCTCATTTAAGTCGGTATATGGCTTGGGAGCGTCGGCCCATCGATATTCATCATTTGATCTCGAGTTCTGAATTTCTTTTGGGAAATCATGACTTTAAGAGCTTTCAATCGGTGGGGACTCCGGTTCAGGACACGGTTCGCGAGATCTATCAGGCTGATTGGGAATGGCGCCGTCCCGACGTCCTTCAGTTCACGGTGACTGGCAGTGGGTTTCTAAAGCAGATGGTACGAAACATCGTGGGAACGTCTCTTATGCTGGAGCGTAAACACCTGGAACCACTGGAAATGGAACGTATTTTAAGTCTGAAAGACCGTCGCCAAGCTGGTCCCCCAGCCCCTGCGGAAGGCCTTTATTTAATGAAGGTTTATTATCCCCAGGACCTTGACAATGGGTGTATAGAACTTTAAAACATCCCTTCCCGCAAAATAGTGTAAGAGCCCGTTGTTAAACTCAAACATTTTTTGCCGAATGTGCAGACGGTAAAACTGACACGTTCAATATGAAACTGGAGACCCTTAATGAAAACTTTCAATGCAAAAGCAGATGAAGTTGAAAGAAAATGGTGGATCGTTGATGCCGCTGACCAAAAGGTCGGTCGTGTAGCGACAACTGTTGCAAACATTCTTCGTGGAAAGAATAAACCTATTTTCACTCCTAACGTTGATACTGGCGACTTCGTTGTCGTTATCAACACGGACAAAATGGAACTTTCTGGAACAAAATGGGATGACAAAAAATACTACCGTCACTCTCGTTTCTTCGGTTCTTTGAAAGAGATGACTGCAGCTCAAGCGAAAGAGAAAGATTCAACTTTCATCATTCACGAAGCTGTTCGCGGAATGCTTCCTACAAACAAGCTTTCTCGCCAAGTTATCATGAAAATGAAGGCATACACTGGTGCTGAGCATCCTCATGCTGCTCAAAAGCCAGCTCTTTACACACTTCCTTCTAAGAAGTAATTGGAGATAGACAATGGCAGCAGCAGATAAATTCTATTATGCAACTGGAAGAAGAAAAACGAGCTCTGCGCGCGTTTTCTTGAAGCCTGGTAAAGGCAACATCACAATCAACGGAAAAAAATCTGATGATTATTTGAGCCGTATGCAATCACGCATGGTGATCGTACAGCCTCTTGATCTATTGGGCCAACTTGGCAAGTTCGACGCTAAAATCACTGTTTCTGGTGGTGGTGAGTCTGGACAAGCTGGTGCAATCCGTTTGGGTATCACTCGCGCGTTGATCGCTTTCAATGCAGAGTTCAAAGGAACTCTTAAGAAAGCTGGATTCGTTATGCGTGATCCTCGTATGGTTGAGCGTAAAAAATACGGTAAAGCCGGCGCTCGTCGTAGATTCCAATACTCTAAACGTTAATCGTTGCGAGTTTTCGGACGAAAAAGGGAGCTGTTTCAGCTCCCTTTTTTTTTGCTTTCGGCAGTGTCGTTGGCGTGACGGATTTGCCGAGCAGGGCTTTTGCCCATGCGTCCGCTGCCGAATTCGGAATTCATGCTTTTGTGATTCAAAAATAGAGATTGCAGGCTTTGTTTTCGGACGATGGTGAAATCCACTTGTATTCTGACGCAATCGCTTGCCGCCACGGTGGCGGTAGTGAATCAGGGAAAGACTTCAATCCTGATTCAACTTTTCGAACTAGACCATTCGCAAATAAAAAAGGCACCTTTCGGTGCCTTTAGAACCTTCCTTTTTCTGCTCTAATTACTTAGTGCAAGAAAGTGGGTAGATATTGCCGTTAGCAGCAAGGAAACCACCGAAAGAACCATTAGCTTCTTTACCAAGAGCTAGGAAACCTGTGTTTTTGATGACGCCGTCTTCTTGAGCAGACTTGTCAGTCAAAGCTAGAAGTTGCAAGAAACCGTTGTTCATTTGCTCGACAACAGTGCCTTTGTCCATTTGCGAGAAGAAAATCGATTGTTTCGTTTTCTCGCTCAAAGAAACAGTGACGAAATCAACAGATTGATCATCTGCTAGATCGATGTTCAAAGAAACAAATTGGCTTTCAGGAACAGCACAATTCAAAACAGTGTCTGCCATTGCAGAAGAACCCATAAGAACCAAAGCAGCTACGATAAGCTTTTTCATAAACCCTCCTAAGGTTGATTGCGCTTGGCAGGCTATTTCACGCAGCCATGGCAGGCAATGCAAATGCAACGCACTATTTGTGGACGGTTTGTTGATCCACCCCAGCAAAAGTGACCACGGGCATCTGGCACAAGGTCTGAGGTGCCGAGGATTTAATGTTTCTGGGAGGCCTAATTAGTTTATTCTTAGGACAATCGACAGCAATTTCACAAAAAGGGACGTTTCGTGAAACTGATTATTGCATCATTGATTTGCAACCTGGGACTTTCACATTTTGTCTTAGCTCAAGAAGTTTCCCCTACGCCGGCTGCCGAAAAGAATGAATCTGAATATAACAGACCTCTTTTTTTCTCTGTTGTTGATCAGGAACTTAAGGTCAAAAGCCCCCGGGTAGATTTTGATTTACAGAAATCTCAAGGCGAAGAGCTTGATATCAATGGTGTTGTTTTCAACAACAAATCATTCACCGCCAAGATTGAGCAAGACACTTTAAGCTTTGCATGGGATACGGAACTTGTACCAGGCGGAGAAGTCTCTGTGATCAACGAGCAGGGGAAAGAATTGTGGAAGAAACCTGTGAAAGGCCAGGGTGTTTGGTCATTCAAGGGTGTGCGTGGATCAGATGGTCCTCAGTGGAAAAACGGCGAAAAATTTCATTTCTGCATTCGTTCTGAAGTAGGTCGTGGTTATTCGGGCATGTGTACTCAAACTTATGCCGTCGAAATCAAAGACTCGGAAGTTAGTTTAGGTCTTGCGAAATCCGCGACCACGCCACGTGTGATTTTTCAAAATGATGAAAAAAAGCTAAAAGGTGGCGAGGAAGTTGCCGTGGGTCTTCCGGTGCAGTTTTTGGCGACACTGAAAACCAGTGCCACTTATGAATTTGTTTCTGAGCCCATCGTGCCTTTGGTGAAAGACCTGATCGAGTCGGAAAAGAAGGATCATGTTATTATCACGGGTGAATTGCCAAAACCTCTGAAGACCGAAGCCAAGATTATCTCTGGTAACGACTACGGGAAAATCACGCAAATTTTGGGTTTTCAAAGCACCATCGCCGAGAACCAAGATTTGTGGGAGGCGGAATATCCCGCCAAGAAAGCACGTCTGGTGATCCCCGGAAAGTCTGGTGGCGTTTTTAGCTATGAGCTTGAAATTCAAAATCCTCCACGTCGTCAAGATCGCCGATTTATTTCTGAAAGAGCCATCAAGGGCACTTATAAAGCCCAGGATCAGATGCAGGTCCGTGATGGTGTCGGCAATCTTCAGACCTGGGAATTTGTGGCTCCTCAGAAGTTTGCCAATAATACCGTCTATCTTGATATTCCAGGTGAAAAACGGTCACATCGATCTTATCTTGAGATTTATAGAGCCGGTGCGGGTGAAGCAAGCTTGCGTTTAACCGGCGTGGTTACCAGCAATGGAGACTTCGTTATGCTGGGGGAAGGCCACGTTTCTTGGTGGTTCAATGATATTTTTAGTTCACAAAACTATTGGCTTTCCAAACAAAGATGGGGAATGAGCGCCCGGTACTTCACGTCCTTGACCCAGTTGCCTGCGTCGGATGAGTCAGGTGCAAGTGAAAATGTTGATTTGAAAGTGGCAGAGGCAGATTTGCGCTATCGTTTTACGCCGGGTCTTTGGGAAAAAGACGAAACCTTGGGTGCGATTGTCGCTTATGAAGCTATGGCCCTGGGAGATGCCAATGTGCCAAAACTAGGAATCGGTCTTTTCTGGGCGCGGTCTATGCCGAAGTCCATAGATAACTGGTTCAGCAAAATTCCATTTATGAACTACCCCAAATGGGTGGATATGGAGTTCGTAAAATATATTTCTTCCACAGACAGTGACATCACTTTGGGTGATGACTATGTTCTAAATTTCCATGGCAAGGTTCTGTGGACGCCGAGCTTTTTTGGCGAAGCCGGGTTTGGTCTTAAAAACTACTATTTCGAGAAAAAGTCCGATGGCAGTGGCGCTAAGCTAACAACTTTCTATGGAACCGTAGGTTTGGGCATCAACTTTTAAGAGTTCCATAAAGGTGTATGAAGAAAACGCTGACTCTTGTGCATATATTTCTGTTAAATCAGCTGGCAACGACTCTAGTCTTGTTGCTAGTGATCGGTGTTTATGGAACTCATTTGTTTATTTCTGAGCAACGCTCGATTCGCGAACGAATGGAACCATCGCTAAGCCGCGAAGTTGAAAGAACCAACAATGAGATCGCCAGTCTTGAAGCTAATGTGTTACGGCTTAAAAGTATCGTCGATCTTTTCGAAGTGATGCCTGCTTCTTTGCGCGTGGAAAAGTTTCGCAACTTCGCTGCATTGACAATTGCCCCTCACTCAACTCAGTTTAATGCCTATTTTGCTTTGGGACCGGATCTTGCGAAGAAGTATTTCGGAAAAAGTTCATATGTTTACGTGGTATTGCGAGACTATTCGCTTTTTGCCAACACCCGCTACAATGATCCGCAGTATTTTATTCATGAGGAGTTTTTAGCTCCTGGCTACAACACTGATCCTGATATGCAATGGTGGCACATGAATGAAAAAAACATGGGTATCAACTTTTCCGATTTTTATTTCGACAAGGGTTACATGGAAAAGGTGATGTTCAGCACGACCACGGGAACCTACAAAGACGGTAAACTGATGGCCGTTGTTGGGATAGATACTTTAGCCGGAGATATCGCTCACCGTTTGGGAGCTTTTCGCATGGGAGAGACCGGTGGTGTCATCATCGTAGATAACCACGGACGACCGGTTTTGCCGTTGATTGCCCGCGATTTGCCGTTAATCGATTATACATATTTGCGCGCATTCACTCGTGATGAATTTAAAAAAATGCCGGCGCTCTCGCAGAAGTTCTTCAATATTCAAGGGGCAAAGCTGCAGGACTTTTCAGGTGCTGATGGCAAGACCTATATCACTTATGCGAAGCCCATCAAGGGGCGGCCTTGGCACATGGTTATTTTTCAGGAAAAGTCTGAAGCCTATGCGGGCTTATACTTTCGAATGTTTTTCTTTGGATTCGTGACTCTTGCCGCGTATTTTTTGTTAACCCTGACGGTATGGTTGACAGGTAAGTATGTGGTTAATCAGGACAAAGCTGTTTTGAAAGAGCTTCGGGAATCGCGGGATAAGGCGGAAGCGGCAACTAAAATCAAGTCTCTGTTTCTATCCACTATGAGCCATGAAATTCGCACGCCGCTGAACTCGATGTTGGGCTCGTCCGAACTTTTGGCAGAAACATCTTTGACGTTAGAACAAAATGAACTTCTAAGATCTTTGCAAAGTTCCGGCGAGACCCTTCTTAGTATGCTCAATAACATTCTGGATTTTTCAAAATTTGAATCCGGTCGTATGCAGTTGGAAAAGAGAGAATTTTTGCTGAGTGATCTGGTGCGAGAGGTGGAAGCGCTTGTCTCCACATCGGTCTTTAGGAAGGGCTTGCAATTCTACTTTCATGGACCTGAACAGGATCGTTGGATCATTGGCGATTCATTGCGCTTAAAACAGGTTCTAATGAATCTTTTAGGTAATGCCGTGAAATTCACGGATCGGGGTAGTATTGAACTCACGGTGCAGCCGTATCCGGGCAAAGATCCGCAATCGGAATATTTTCTTTTTGAGGTGAAAGACACGGGCGTAGGCATTGCGAAAGAAAATTTGAAAAAAATATTTGATGAATTTGGGCAGGAAGACTCGTCTGTGACTCGTCGCTTTGGTGGAACTGGGCTTGGTCTAAGTATTTCCAAGAAAATAGTGAATGAGATGGGCGGAGAACTTCATTGCGAAAGCGAACGCTTCTTGGGGTCACGGTTCTACTTTTCGGTCCAGATGCAAAGTCGTCAGGCAGAAGCTTGGAATGTCAGATGGACGACAAAAATGAGTTCGGCACTGCCTAAAGAAGTTCCGAAGACAGAAACAGACAGTGTTTTTCGTATTCTAATCGTCGATGATATGGAAGAAAATCACACCCTTCTTAAAGCTTACATTCGCAAGCTCGATAATATTCATGCTGACTCTGCTTTTACCGGATATGAGTGCCTAGAAAAGTGGGAACGCAATAGATATGATTTGATCTTTATGGACGTCCAGATGCCTGAGATGTCAGGTCTTGATACGATCCGCAAGCTGCGTGACCTAGAGCGTATTGAAGGACGAAGAAGAACACCCGTGATTGTTGTATCTGCAAACAGTTTTGCGGAAGATATCGAGAAGAGTCTGGCGGCTGGTGCCGACAACCACGCGGGTAAGCCTGTTCGCAAGCAAACGGTGATAGAGCTCGTGCAAAAGTACTGTGTCTCCAAGGAAGAAACGTCCCCTGTGAACTCCTAAGACAGCGTTAAGTTTCTAACACCTTATCCCGATATTACAAAGGCCTGGGGTCGGAATGAATCTTGCCTGTATTCATTACGAGACGGGGAAAAAGGGGGGATTTGTGAAAAGAGGTTTGGCACTCATCGGGATACTGTGTCTCGTTTTGGGATTCCAAAATTGCAGCCAAAGCTCGTTGCAAGGGCAAGGGGATTTAGCGTCCAATGACGTTTCGATCAATATGCCTCCACAAATCGTCGAAGATGGCAATGCCTCCGCTCCGAAAGCTGTTACTTATATTGAAATTCCCAACATCGCCGACGGCGAAACTTCTTTTTCCTCGAAAGCCATTGAGGCGACTCCTTATCGCTTGGTGATTTCAACTGAGTCGGGTTCTATTCAGTTGGTGGACGACGCTAATGCCGTATTAGAAAATCGTTGTTTAAGCGCGGGCAATTTGGAAGAGTTGAAAACTATTCTAAGTGGTTCCAGTATATGTGAAGCGCAAACCCAAGATGATGATCAGATTTGCTCCATGCGCTACAAACCTTGGTATGCAGCTCTTTATGTCAATGAAGAGCGGGTCAAACTTGGCGAAGAACGAGACTCCTGCGGCAAAGGACGTAAAGATCTTTGCGGCGCTTTGACGGATGTTTTCCAAGCCTACGTCGCTCACCTCCGACTGCATTGGTCGGAAATGAACTGTGAGTAAGGAATTCTTTAAAGTCAAATTCAACCAAGCGTAAGCATAAGGCCCGTCGCCTTGTGTTTCGCTATTCTCGCATCAGTCTTGTCCTTGGTGATCTATTTTCTCACACAGAGTGCATTCGGGCAGTTCTTTCTCACAATCCGCAAATGCGAGAACGAAAATCCTGCCAGAATCGCGGTAAGTGATGTTCTTCAAGATCGAAAATTTCGAAAATTCCTCATGTGTTGTTTGGCGGGCAGGCCGACTCGCTGCAATCGAAATATGATGTTTAAAATAGAAATGCTCGCCGAGAGTGCACATTAAAGGCTTTTCCTTAGCAGACCGATAAACTTATGTCTGCTCGGAGGAACATTTTTGTATCAGCTTCAGTTAAGAAATCTATTTAAGGAACGTCGTTGGAATAGAATCTTCGATTTTAGAAAAAGAGTCGGATTTCTGGCTGTTTCTTTTTTTACCGCAGCTTCATTGGCTCAGTCTCATAAGGGTATTTCGTTTCAAGGTGTGATTAAACTTCCCAATGGTGAATACCCTACCAGAGCAGGATTGACTGTTGATGCTTTGGTGTTGTCTCCAAACGGTTGCATCCTCAGAGAAGAACAGTTTACGAATGTTAATATTTCCAACGGATATATCAATCTTGCAATAGGTACGGGAGTCGCGGGTGGTTATGATCCGGGATTGTCGTTTAAGCAGGTGATGGACAACTCGACGGTGATATCAAGTGGTCCTTCACAGCCGGCGGGCTTAACTTGCCTGTTAGCTGACGGATCGGTGAACGGTGCCGTCACAAGTTACAATCCAGCTTCAGGCAATGGCGCAAGAAAATTCAGATTGAGTGTGACAATCGACTCCGTGCCGATTGTTGCTGACTTTAATATGCGCTCAGTGGCCTATGCCATTAATGCAGAAAGTTTAAATGGCCGTACAGAGAATAGTTTTGTAAATGTGAGCGCGAATATTACGCAAACGGCTGTTGAAACCTGGTTTGCCAGCACGGTGATGGGGCAGCTCATTGCGAATACTTATAACGCGCCAACGGCGACAACGATTGTTGGAACTGTTGCCGCGAATAAGGTAACGGGTCTCGCTACTGTTGCAACCAGTGGCAGTTATAATGATTTAAGTAATAAACCCACGATTCCTTCGATTCCAAGCCAAACGGGTAATGGTGGTAAGTATTTAACAACGGATGGTTCTGCGTTGTCATGGGCTACCGTTGCAGGGGGTGGTTCAGGAACTATCACTGAAGTTGTGGCAGGCACAGGTCTTAGTGGTGGTGGAACGACGGGCTCCGTCACTGTGAATTTATCCAACGTTGGTACTGCTGGAACATTTACCAAGGTCACCACAGATGCGCAAGGCCGTGTGACATCAGGAACAACACTGAGTGCTTCAGATATTCCGGCTTTGGATGTGGCAAAAATCACCAGTGGAACTTTTACAGACAGTTTTCTTGCAGGTTTGTCTGTTGATAAGCTTCTGAATGGTGCAGGAAAATATTTAAACTATAAACCTAATAATATCGCCTGTAGCGACTCCGAGGTTTTGAAGTATGATTCAACTCTGAATGCCGGTTCTGGAGGTTGGAAGTGTGCTACTGATAATTCGGCGGGTGCGCCTTCAGATGCTAGTTACGCAGCCAAAGGTATTGTGCAGTTTAATACAAATGCCACGACGTCAGGAATGGTTGTATCCAGTGGTGTTGCAAGCGTCAACATGGGAACAGGGGCCAGTCAGATCGTGCAGCTGAATTCGTCAGCAGAGCTTCCCCCGGTGAGTGCTGTGAACTTAACGAATTTAAATGCAACACAGTTGGCGTCCGGTCAAGTGCCTTATGCACGGTTGCCTGTGGGAACGGCTGTCAATACGGTGGCTGCCGGCGATGATTCAAGATTTTCTAATTCTCGTACTCCTACTGGTTCGGCTGGGGGAGATTTATCTGGAACTTATCCGAATCCTACAGTGGCGAAAGTTCAGAATATAGCGGTATCTTCGACGGCACCTTTGACAGATCAAGTTTATAAATTTGATGGTACAAGCTTAGTGCCTGTGTATTTTGGTATTGATGACTTAAGAACATCTGTTGGTGCCAGTCAGTTTGCAACAAGTTGTACGGCTTCTCAGACTTTAACTTGGTCGGCGGTGACAGATGCGTTTACCTGTTCGAATATCGCGGGACTGAATGCCTCGGTAATTACTGGTGGAACAATTGACTCAGCACGCTTGCCAGCATCAGCGACTTACTGGAGCGCGGCCACGGGAGGGATTGAATATTCCGGTGGAAATGTCGGACTAGGGGTTGCCAGCCCCTCTGCAAAACTTGATGTCGATGGTCAGATTCGAGCGAAGACAAACGATCTTAATGGTGCGACAACAGTGGATTGGCATAATGGCAATATTCAGTACACTGGCGGTTCGAATGGTTGTGCCAGCTTTACTTTGAATAATATGCTTGATGGAGCGTCATACACGTTAGCTGTGAATGGAACGAGTGGTTCGTGCACTTTCACGGCTTACTCTGGCAACGGGACAGGTGCTTTAACCGTCAACTATGCAGGAGGCACGGCACCTGATGCGATCACCGCGAAGACCGTCTTTACCTTCATGCGTACAGGTTCTGATGTCTTCGTTACTTGGGTCAGCTTCTAACTTCATTGAAGTGACAGGCGATTTTGAATTCCCACTCGCAGATTTTACGAAAGTATTTTTATATGAGTTCACAGAAATTCGACCGCAGAAAATTTATTTTTGGATCGGCGACGCTTGTTGCCGGAACTTCTATTCTGTCGCAAGCTGAAAAGACTTTTGCACAGGTGACAGGATTGGGGGCTTTTTGGCAGCAGCCAACGAAGTATTCTATTGGGCAAAGTCTAAGATTTGCCTCCGTGAATTCAGCTTACCTGTCTTGGACGCCCACATCCGCAGGAAATAGAAAAAAATGGACATGGAGCGGCTGGTTTAAGAGAAGCTCCTTAAGTCGGGATCAGGTTCTTTTTGGAGCCTATGACAACTCTGCGGGATCTAATAGTATTTATACGGCTCTCACTTTCTTTAGTGACGATACCCTTTCTCTTTCTGGTTGGAATGTAAGATGGCGAGTCACCTCTCGAGTCTTTCGAGATCCAGGGGCTTGGTATCATATTGTTTGTTCTGTCGATACAACTGATGCTGTAGCTGCGAACAGAGTTAAAATTTTCTGTAATGGTGTTCAGGTCACGAGTTTTTCAGAATCAAATGATCCCACAATTTCTGCGGATCTTGGCATTAATGCGACGAACATGCATTGTCTCGGTCGAGTGAATTATACCTCCGGCTCAGGGCCTTATCCATTTGATGGCTATATGGCTGAAGTCAATTTCGTTGATGGTCAGGCTTTAGATTCAAGTTATTTCGGTAAAGTAGATACGACGACGGGGCAATGGGTTTCTAAAAGATATAACGGAACTTATGGTACAAATGGATTTTATTTAAAATTTGCCGACAACTCGAATACGACGTCTACAACTTTAGGCAAGGATTCGAGTGCGAATAACAATAATTGGACCCCAGTTAACTTGCAGGCACACGATCAAGTTTTAGATAGTCCAACCAATAATTTTTGTACGTTGAACTGGTTGTCGAACAACGGTTGTACCATCAATAATGGAGCCTTGAGATGGGTTGAACCTACAACTGGTTCTAATTACGCACAGACTGCGGCGACACTTGGTGTTTCTTTCGGTAAATGGTATTGGGAAGACACAGTGTCCACCTTGTGTGGTGTCTCTGGATTTCGGTTGGACGGCACCGCCTACGACTTAGATCCAGTTTTGGGTAATCATTCACAGTACGGCTATGTGACTTCATCTTCCGGCAGTTATACAAACGGAGAAGCGTGTCCTGTCGGAAGCTACGCGGGGACCGTGTATACCGCGGTTTCCGCGAACGACGTGATTGGTATTGCTATTGATGTCGATGCGGGTAAAGCGTGGTTTAGTATCAATAACGTTTGGGTCAACAGCGGAAATCCAGCGACAGGAGCAGGGGCCGTTTTCACGGCGATCAGTAAAGCTGTTCCATGGTTTCCAGCCTTGTGCCGTCTTGGCGGTCTTGGCGGAGTTCATAATCTTAACTTTGGCCAAGGCGGTCAACCGGGTCTGACTTATTACAGCGCCGCCGGAGGAAGATTTAAATATTCTCCACCATCGGGTTTTAAAGCCTTAAGTACTTTTCATCTTTCTAATCCCACAATTAAAAATCCCGCTCAGTATTTTGATATCTTGGCTTACGCCGGTGTTAATACGACAACTTCGGGTTCCGTTGATCAGGGATCCGCAAAAACTGGCCTGAAATTTTCTCCAGACCTGGTTTGGATGAAGGCTCGAAACGAGGGCACTTTATCTTATCTTTTAAGAGATTCTGTCAGAGGAGCGAGTGTGTTGAGTATTCCTTCATCAGCAGCATCCTCTGCGGCAAACGGAGCGACGTTACCATCGGGATATATTAAGTCTCTTGATCCAAATGGATTTACTTTGGGACGAGGTAATAGTGGGGCGACACCTTGGCGCAACGTTGATGAGACGGGCTATAATTATGTTGGCTGGTGTTGGAGAAAAAGTGCTGCCTCGGGTTTTGATATAATTCAAAACACTTTGTCCTCAACGGGCATAAATACGATTTCGCACTCTTTAGGTGCCACACCAAAAATGATTTTGGCTAAAACCACGGGTGTCTCTGAAAATTGGTTTGTGTATTCTGCGACCTTGACGACTTCTGAATACCTGACATTCAGTACGTCAGCAAAAATATCTTCGGCAGGTTTGTGGGGAACAGGTCCAACTACGTCACAATTCCAGTTTAATGGAACTGCAGGCCGTGACTATATCTTCTATTTATTTGCTGAAGTCCCTGGATATTCGCGAATTGACTATTACACGGGGAATGGCGCCTCGCCCGATGGAAGTGCCGATGGTCCTTTTGTTTATTGTGGATTTAAACCAAAATATTTGTTGCTGAAGCGAATTGACTCTACTAGCAGTTGGGTAGTTTTAGATAGTGCGCGAAATAGCTATAATGTGCAGACGAATGGTCTCTATCCGAACTTGCTAGATGCTGAGGGGAGTGGTGATTTTGTAGATTTTTTGAGTAACGGCTTTAAGATTCGTGATTCAGGTGTGGGGTTGAATGCACCAGGTGGAAAGTATATTTATATTGCCTTTGCGGAGGCTCCTTTTAAGTACGCCTCGGCCATGTAGAGTTTATTTGTTTCAGTCTGGGTCAGGCAATTAAAGGCACCTCGCTGTCTATCCGATAAGAATGTAGTATAATCAGGACCGTAATCTGGTCCGTGAGGGAAGAATTGGGTCGGTCGATAAAAACAATCCTTTTTTTAATAGCTATATCACTTCTCAGCGCCTGTTCGCTCGAAGTCGCAATCACCCAGCCGCAGACTCAGATTGACCCAGGTCTACAACAAAGTCCCGGAGCTGAATTCCATCATGCTGAAATAGTAACGACCTCGAATGGTGCAGTTATTCGTGGGGCGTTCGGAGAGATTTCAGAAAATCAGGTACTTTCAAATGGAGTGGTTATCGAAGGTAGTTTTTATTAAGCCCGATCTCTGTATCTGCGGCAATAGGCCTTCATCATCCAAAGGCATTTTTACTTCGCTTGTAATTTGAAATTCTGCACGTAATTTTTGTTCTTAAGATACTCCGTCGCGTACCCATTAAGCTTTTCAATAGTCTGCGGATTCAGAAAATGCTTCTTAAGGGTGTTGAGCTTTTCGGTGTCTCGAATAGCAATACCATAATCTGAATAGCTTAGGGGACGCTTGTTGATTTCCAACTTATCCTTGTGAGGAATCAGAGTAGGATCGGTCTGTACTAGGAAGGAAAAAACAACCGGATCAATAACGGCGTAATCGATACGCCCCGTCGCCACCATGAGAAGATTTTTAGAATTGTCCGTTGTGTTTTGCACATCCACACCGTGGGTATAGATTTTTCGTTCCTCATCACGTAAGTAGTAGCCCAGGACTCGGCCTACTTTGTATTTGTAGAGATCGTTCAGGTTTTGCCATTCAATTGGATTTTTTTTACGTTGAATGATCACCCAAGGCACCTTTGAGGCCGTCTGAAAAAACTTAAACCCGGGTAAGAGGTCATTGTTTATTGTCGGCGCGTAGCAGTCGATTTCCCCTTTTTCCGCCATGATTTTGGCCCTGTTCCAGGACACATAGTGCACCACTGGTTTGTAGCCAATTTGCGCAAATATTTTTTCTAGAGAATAACCAAGAGCTCCGCCTTTTTTCATGGAGGCGCTGAAATAGGGAGGAATCTCAGATGTACCAACATTGATGACAGCCAGTTGTTGGTCCGTCTTAGCCTGGGGTTCTGGCGAGCCCCAGAAAAAGACAAGGAAAGTTACGAAGAACTGAAGACTTAATTTCAACAAGTGACTCACTCCTGCTGCATGTTCTTAGTCAACTATATCCGCGTAAATATGTACATATGTAAAATCTGAAGGTCCTGAGCTAGCATGGCGCCAAGTGAACCTAATCAGTAGAAGTGATGGGCTTATTTCAGCAGACTCAGGCGATGCTCGATATCTCGTCGCTCCTTGTGCAGAACGTTGAGACGTTGTTCAATTTTAATGGTCTCAAGAAGACTGTTATCTGGCGAGTTCATTGCCTGCGCAAGAGAAACTTCTCGAGTGAAATAGCGATCGGTCATGCGTTCTAAAACGGGTTTTAATTGGACTTCTTCGGCGCTCAAGGGCAGACCCCGCAAAAAGTTCCCCTCCATAGCTGAAAGCCGTTGTTTAATAAGAACGAGTTCGGGACTATTCTTGATGCTGACTTCTTCCGCGGTCTTAATATTTTCAAAAGCTTGCAAAGCCCCCGGGGTCCATCTTTGTAATTCGGCTTCATCGTGGAGCATATCGAAGCCTACTTTAGAGGCTTGAAGAGATGGGGCAAATAAAATGAAATATTTGGACTCTACCAGGTTGTAGTAACTTGTACGAAGTAAGTGAAAGGATTTGTTATTAGGACCATCCACGCTCACTAAATACTGACTATCGACCAAGGGGCGATGGTCAGTAGTCTGTGCGCCAAGAGTATTTAAGAATGAAAAATACATTCCAATTTGGGACGGAGAAGCATTGATCGCGCGGGGCACAGAAAGGCCGGCTTCTCTTTGTAAAGCGCGAGCGATCATCGTCGCACAGTCATTTACGAAAGTTACATTTGTGTATTCTTTATAAGCGGACATCTCGAGATCTTTCTTAAATTGAGCTCTGTTGTCGCTATTCAGATTTAATCTTATCACTTGTAAACTGCGCGCGGAAACAATCGAGGGATCACCCTGTTGTTTCGCCAAATATCGAGAAAGAGGAGTGACACTGAGATCTGTGACACCATAAGAATAAACCTTGCCGTCCATAGAGACAGCAAGATGAGGAAATAGCCCGATATCAATAATAATATCCACTTGGCTCTGGTTTTGGTTCTTCGATAGAACCGTGGCATATTGATCTACCGTCACCGTATTTTTGGCAAGTTGAAGATCGTGGTTAGCCACCAGAAGACTTGAGGCAATCAAAGCGGCTTTTGTCACGTTCTTTGTCCAGCGTTGCAGCTGGGCCCATTTTGGATGCTTTTCGATGAAATCGCGTCGTCTTTCCAGAGCCTCTGTAAGTTGGATGCGATCAATATGCGAAGCCTCTTGGCTATTTAGTTCGTAGCGTGGGTTCTTCTCAATTTTTTTAAAGATCTTGTCGCCCGTGGTTTCAAAAACTCCCAGCGGAGAGAGAAGCGACCAGGTCAGAGACGAAAGAGATTGCACCTGATTTGCGGCCCCTTGAACATATTTATTCGATGAAACCTTATAAAGGCCGGTGGGACGAATCTGCCAGTACTGAGAAAACTTTAAGGCCCACTCCTGGGCAGTGGCCGCGATCTGACTTATTTCTGCAACTTTTTGCTGAAGACCGTGAAGGCGTTGGTCTTGGTGAGCTGCTTCAAGTTCGATACGAACTTTCCGGATCGCAGCGACGGTATTTAAGACGGATTGGCTTTCGGCGACTTCTTGCACTTCATTGAGCGTAAAAATACTGTTGCAAGAAGGCCCCGCGTGGGCAGAAAACGCCCACGTACTACAAAGGACCATTGCAAAGCCAACCAATCGACGAAACATAAGCCTTCCTATCTAGCCGCCGCTTGGACGTCTTTAGCTGCCTGGATCTGATATTCAAGATTTTGAAGAACGGTTTTGAATCGAATGGCCGTGGCTGCATCCATTTGGCCTGAAGTGAGGGCGATTTCCAAGGCTTGACTCATGGATTCGGCGGTCGAAATATCTAGCGCCAAAAGATCATTTAGATCTGTCGGCAATTGTTGAGAATTGTCTGCAATTATTGTGGACATAACGACTTTGGCGCTATTACGGACTTTCTCAGAAATTAAGCCAGACTCGAAGGCAGATTCGACGACATCAATTTCGTAGGCATCTGATTTATGAACGGACCCCGTCAAAGGATTCCATTGTTGGTCGCGGATTTGTTTAACCAAGTTATCTTTTATGGCTCTCTTAAATAAATGGATACGTTGTTGTTCCATATTCAAAATGGCAACCCACGGCATCAACGCCTGGTTCAAGCGACTATCCAATTCATTGTCGCTATTAATAGCTTCAATGACTCGTGCTTCAGAGGCAATTTTATCTTGGTAGTGTGTTTTGCCGAAGAACAACGAAGATGAGGCTGCCGTGCCTGTGATCCGCGCAGAATCGATAAGGACGTCAGGGAAAATAAATTTTGGACCGAACGGAAACGGATTTAGGTATGCGCCCTTGAATGAGAACGGCAGAAACGCCGAAAGAAGTGCACCAGTCGCCGAAACCTTGTAGGACGTGGTCACCGTATCGGTCAACTTATCCGGCTTAAGTTGTTCTGGGATTTGGTATGTGACCTTTCCGCCGAAGGCATTCACCGCGATGATCGAAGCCAAGATTTGTTGTTCTAAAGCACTGATCCCGCCCAACAAGGCCACTTCTTTCGCAGTTTGCGCAAAGGCACTTTGCGCCAGCATTGTGACAGTCGCGGCAGCCATCAGAGTTCTTTTTAGAATTTTCATAGGTAATCTCCTTCGGTATTATTTGTGCTCGGTTGGCGAACCTCTTTGTGCTCGACTCGAACCGTCTTCGATTTTAAAAAAATGCGAAAGACATGCCCTCATTAATCAAGCGTGAATTCCTTTTGAACTCACAAAAGATGTTTAGCCATTTGGCGCATGACTTCTTTCGCAAATTTGCTCGCTGAGTGCGCCTGTCATGTCCTCAAAGCGATCAGCCAAGAATGTTGTCTCAATTGTAAAGGGCTAAAGATACAGACTAAAGAACCTGAAAATAGGTCTTTGATTTCAATAAGTTGTGTGGTGTTAAAGAAAGCCTAAATAGAAAATGGTCACGGGGAGGCGAGGTCAGAGGGGCCTCGCCTGTGAGGCCGCTACAGAATTTTTATGGAGCAGTTTAAAGAATACTGGCAGCCATCGAAATCAATGATGTCACCCAGTTTGTGTTCCAAGCGGGCTTTTAATCTGAAGAAACGATCGTCCACCGATCTTGCCGAAGAGAACTCAGGCCAAAGAGACTCACACAAAAGATCCTTACTGACAGGGCCCTTGATCAACTGTCTTAAAAGAACGCCTTCAAGAGAGCTCGCCTTAATTCGACCGCGGATTTTGCCTTTTTGATCCAACACAACAGAGCTACGCTGACTCCAGCGTAATTGTTCTTTTTCGGGCGCGATCTGCATTGCGTGGATATGGTTCTCATAGCGATGTAACCAGTGCGGGTTGATGTCAGCGAACAACTGCGTATCTAATGTCGAATTGCTTATTCGAGCTCGTACATAAGCCAACGGGAATTCGACCCGATTGTCATGCTCAGTTGGAATATAGTCCAAAAACATATGGGCTCGGTTCAGATCCTTTAAGTCGAAACAGCAGTCAGCGGCATGAACAAGAGAAAGATGATAATCCGACGCCGGACCATGCACCTCAAAGAGGGAAATGGCCTTTTCGATTTCAGCCAAACTGGCTAAATAGCTTTTCTGTTGAAAATAAATGTAGGACTTCTGTCTTAGCGCCAGTCCCTGAATGATATAGATATTTTTTTGTTCGGCTTGAGCCAGAATTCTATTGCAGAGAAAAATGGCTTTGGGGGCTTTCACAAGCCCACCATTAATCAGAGCGATAAGTGAATTGAATTGGCACAATAAGGAGTTTGCCGTTTTGTCACAGGCTTCATATTCCTTTGCGGCAGCTTCAAAATTATAAGAAGCGTCGCCGAAGGATTTTTTTTGCAGAAGGATGGAGCCACGAACGAAGTAACATTCCCCCTTCATAAAGGAAGACGTTGCGAGGTTTGGATTGATGTCTTGTTCGTTTAAAAAACGCCCGTTGCCAATTTTCATCGCCAATCGGAATGTCACTAGCTTTTGCTCTAAAACATTATCAAGTTGCGGAGACTGAATATCGCGTATATCTCGGGAATATTCTGCAGCTATCTGGGAGGCTCCTTCTAGCAGGCCGCGAATTGCAGTGTCGTATTTGTTTTGTTTGGCGCTCATTTTTTGCTTCTCCGTTGTACTAGCGAGGGCCCATATTGGGATCAATCGGAAGTCGTTGAGGTTTAAACTTAACATGCTTAGGTATCAACTCAGTGACGACATTGGATCTTTCGGCAGAAAGTTCTTTGCCAGAGACCCAGTATTCTCCGGGCTCGCTAAATACGCCAAGGCCGAAAAGCTTCTTCAACCAGGCTTCGGAGACACCAGCTTCAACAAACTTGTTAAGGAGTTCCTCGGTTTTTCTTTTGTTGGGGATGTTGGAATGCCAGGGTCTTGCGCCATGGAACATAAATGCCGCTACCTCACCGGCGTATCGGTTCTTACCTTGAACATAAATCGGGACGCAAATGCTGCCGCACTTGTCGCCATTTTCCACAGTGGTTTCAACAACGCGGCCTTTTTCTTTTTGTTGTTTGATAATCTGGATAGCCTCAAGTCCCTCATCGACCAAGCCACCCGGAGAGTTCAAATGTAGTAACACTTCTTTGGCGGGATCTATTTTAGAAAATTCTGAATCAAGTTGAGCTGCAAATCCGGGAGTGACTTCTCCTGAGATTTTAATTGTGAAGAAGCTCTCCATTTCCGAACGAGGAACCTCTTTGACTTCAAAAGTGGCGGCGAATACCCGTTGACTCAAAATGAGAAACGGCAAAAAGGCTGCGAGTTTCAAAAGTAATTTCATTAGAACATCCTTCGCTCAGCGGGGGCTTTCCAATCCAACAAACCTTTGATTTGCCACAAGTCTGCCAATATGAACTGGAATTAAGGAGGGTTTGCCGAAGAAGTCGATGTCTAGTGTTTTTCCATAAGCCCTTTTGCGACACCGTACCTTCGATGTCGAGTTGAAATTTAGCTCGCAGGAAGTACTTTTTTTGAATTTTCCTAAATAAGTCGGCTGAGCAAAACTCGCGTATTCAGCCAAGATTTTAAAGATGAATGCTCGCGGAGCGAGCAATGCTTACACGTCCTTGTGCGCATGATGATGTTCACTCGCAGTCACTGGATTGCGCAAGCCAAGAGCCCGAACCGTCTCTGATAAAAGTTGTTTCACAATGAAGGTTGGCCTTCTTTGGGCAACTATTCCCTTGGAAATAAGCCTTACTGCTGATGAGAAATCTGAATTCCGTTTTTGCTCTGACAAGCAACTCATGATCCCGGGTTTCAACTAGATCGCAATAGTAGCGCTCATCACTGAGCTCGTACTCTTTCGCGACGTTTTCTTCCAGCATATCGATCGTCGAAGCTTTGTCTATACCCATTGAAGAATCCCATCCCGCGATATTCTGGGCGTAGATTTTCTGAACTGGAGTAAATAGAAGTAAAAATGTAATCAGATGTTTCATGGCGGCTCCTTATTGAGGTGGTGCATAACACCCTTTTTGTGGAGGAACAACGGCATATATATTAAGTAAAATGGAGTTTCTATTTTCTTAATTGGCCGACAGTGAAACGGGTCAGAAGTTCTCTCAGCGATCAAGTGACGATCTAGGCCATTCTTTGAAGAAATCATAGAGTTCTCGTTCTGTAAGAGGACTGAGTCGATTTCGCCTTGGTACAAATATCGCAATCGCAACTCCCATTCAGACCGTTGTCAGCTACAGGAAAATAAGTTCCATCTGAGAACAACGGCGATTGAGGTATTTAAGATGTCTATGAAAATCATTACTTTAATGTCTGTGGCCCTTTCATTGCTGGTAACTACTGGTGCATTCGCGGATTCTTTTAAGTTGTCGGGAGTGCGAGCAGCGACATCAAAAGCCGAGTTTTGTAAACAGGCGGCGAAGAATCCACACTATTTCCAGTCCCTGTTGCTCAATGAAGAAAATATTATGGCCTTTACAAATGAAGGCGGCTTGCTTAATGGAGGAGTTTGCTGGTGGCATTCCCGCCTTACGAGAAACGCTACTTATATGGCAATTTATCGTCCAGATCTTCCGCGCCCCTCAGATGCCGAAGTCGACAAAATTTTAAGTAAACTTAAAAGCGGTAACTCTGTTGTCGAAATTCCAGGGTATAGAAATTTCCGTGAATTTACTTCTGATTATAGAACGAAAATTCAAGGTCTTCTGGAAAGCTGGCAAATCACTCACGGTGTATTAGGCTTGGGCTTTGTAGGTGGGAATATTGGTGGTCTGGAAGGTGTCGATCCGGCTCTTATCGATTCCATTATGGACCGACTTTATGAACGTATCGTAAAACGCGGCCAGGTTGTTTATCAGTATTTACAAATGCCTGGAGTCGTCGCGCACGCGTGGCTCGTGGTGGACATGGTTAAGACTAAAAATGGTTATGATTTAAAAGTCGTAGATAGTAACTATTTGAATCCAACAACGGTGAGTTATGTTTATGGTCAAACGATGCAATATGCCGGCTGGTATCCCTTCAATCCCTACATCAATCGCACCACCGAACTTTGGAATATCGTCAAGACTGTTGAAAAATACTGTAAGATTAAAATGGAAAAAGCAGATGACTATAGTCCAATCAACTACCAGCAACTAAGCCCGCCAAGATAACGAACAGAAGTCCTTTCAGTGTTCGCAGAACCCCTAAGAAATTTTAGGGGTTCTTTGATGTCAGAAGGTAACACTCGCAGTGAGTCTGCAACTTGGAAGCTATCACGATCCTGGCAGAATAAAGTTTTGTATATAATCTTTATTTGTTAAGTATTCTATTACATAGCGATTAAGCTTTTCAATCGTCTCGGGTTTTTGCAGGAGATCTTTTAATCCCACAAATTTTTTGCTGTCTCTTATGGCAATGCCATAGTCGGAGAGACTCAGCGGCTGTTTGTTGATTTCCAACTTGTCTTTATATGGAATCAGGCTGGGATCAGTCTGCATGAGGAAAGAAAAGACAATGGGGTCAATAACGGCATAATCGATGCGTCCTGTCGCCACCATAAGAAGATTTTTAGAGTTATCTGTCGTACTTTGAACCTTCACACCATGTGTGTAGATCTGTCGTTCCTCGTCGCGAAGATAGTAGCCAAGCACACGACCCACTTCGTACTTATAAAGGTCAGATAGCTTATGCCATTCAATCGGCTTTTCTTTTCGTTGAATGATCACCCACGGAACCTTTGAGGAGGTTTTAAAGAAAGTAAATCCGGGCAGAAGGTCGTTTCTGATGGTAGGGGCGTAGCAGTCGATTTCCCCTTTTTCGGCCATGATCCGGGTTCTATTCCAAGAGACATAATGGACAACGGGCTTATACCCAATCTGCGCAAATATTTTTTCCATAGAATAAACCAGGGCTCCACCTTTTTTCATGGAGGAACTCAAGTAAGGCGGAATTTCGGATGTGCCAACATTAATGACTTTTAAGGAGTGTTTTTTTTGTGCAAAGGGAGTTGGGGAGTTCCAGAAAAACACAGCGAAAGCTACAAGGCACTGAAGGCTCAATTTCAACAAGCAAATCACCTCAGACTTTATTTTAGTCGGTTATATAACCACGAATGTGTAAGCATGTAAAATGAGACCTGATTGACGACGAGTGTTTGTCCAGACGGGGACCACAACGGATACCACATTGTACCCATTGTGTTGGCGAGTTCACGAATAGGAAGTCACCACACCGTCAGTTTGGTTGTAACGGAAGTTTTTTCCTGAACTTTTTATTTTAAGACCATACTTTTTAAAATAACATCGCGATAAAACAGCAGGCTTTGTACTTCAGAGAAAGTGTTCGGAAAGCCCTGAAGAGGGAAGTGTGGAGAAAAAGCCTTGCAGTTTTCCCCGTTCGAATCACAGGAGTTGTATCTTTCGCATCTTTGGACTGGGTCGGTGTAGGTTGAGTTACTGGGATTGCCCGCGATAAGAAGGCCCACGACCTCATCTTTTGCATTAAGAACGGGACCACCGCTGTTCCCTGAAAAAGCATCTAGATCCGTTAAAAAGGATCGACCGCGATGATTGGGAGAAAATACTTTGGCGTTGTCGGCGAATTTCAGGGGAAGTCCCATAGGGAAACCTAACAAGGCGACTGAGTCATTCATCTGAATAGGGTGGTCGGCAATTTTAAAAGGCGTTCTATTGACGGTGTGACGATCCAGACGAATGAGTGCGAAGTCCTGAACTTCTTCTGCTTCACTGAGTGTGGCGTAGATGATTTCTTTGCATCGATAAATCTTGTCATTGCTGATTTTTCGGAGATTCATTTTGCTATTGTAGTCGAACAGCCAAGTATAAACTTCGCAGTATTGATCAGTAACATGGTGGATCTCGCCGAAGTTAACGGCACAGTGTCCAGCCGTCACTAAGAGATCCGGTGCCACTAGAAAACCTGAACAAGCGTAGGCAATGCTGTTTTCCTCAGAGAAACGTTCGTCTTGGCACATGAATTCATTCATTCTGTTGGCTTCTAGCGACGAGAAACCATTACCCAGATCAGTCCATAGGCTGCTTAAAACACCCACCGCAACCGAGTTCGCAAGGTGGGACTTGGACGGCACTTGTAGTGGATCTTTTCGATCATCAGGGCCAAAAATATCGGCATGGCTCAACAACGGCGTCATGAGAGTGAAGCTTAAAACAAATCGGAAAATCACAGTCATCGGAGAATCCCCCCCCCCCTCGTGGGTGTTCAAAAAATGAACACTAATCGAAAGACATCCCGAGATCTACCCGGTTGAATTTATTTCCTGAAGTAAACTTTGTGGTTATATGTGACCCTCGAAAGAAGAGCCTTAGGCTTGATGAGGCCCTAGGCTCTTCTTTCGATAGCAAGTGAGGGGGCACTTGTTTATGGATCAGACAAAGACTGTATCAGCGGAAATAAAGAATAAATACAGACTAAACATGACAAAAAGACATCATTGATTTCGCTTAGCTGGAGGCGCGTGGTTTAGGCAGGGGGCGTATCAAAAAACTTTGTATTGGACCCCTTTTGGGCTGAATGAATTCTCAGAACAATGCGAATATTTATTATTAATGGATTCGCCTGGAAACAGGCTTCTTAACGGAGATGAATAGGCGGCTAATTTTTATCCGCTAAGTGCTTTTTAGCGAACATTTTTTTAAGCTTTTAGGTCAAAAACCTCAATGATTCTAAAATCGTCCAGTTAAGACCTGGTCAAAGTACACCGAAGAGATCTGTATGAAATATGGAACGTCTTTCCTTATTATGCTCTTCTCTATTTTGGCGTCAGCGGCTCCGAGTTCTTTGAACTATCAAGGTCGCATCCTTAAAACAGATGGGAGCCCTTTGAGCGCCAGCAACGTCAGTTTTTCATTCGAGATTACGAACTCGGATGAATCTTGTGTGATGTATCGTGAGCAGCTCAATGGTGTTGATCTATCCACGACGAAAGGTGTTTTCGACGTGGCGGTTGGGACTGGTGTAAAACAGTTTCCACTGGCGCCCTCTTTCAAGCTGAGTGATGCATTTGTTGACGGTAAATCTATAAGTTGTGATGGGGCCGCACCTGTCACACCTGCGATCGGCAGTTCACGCAAATTGCGTGTGCAATTTTACGAAGGAAGTACGTGGCGTTCGATCACTCCGGCGATGGAGATTCACTCGGTTCCTTTTGCAATCTCCGCGGCCCAGTTGGATGGCAAAGAGGCTTCCGAATTTGTTATCAAAACAGGTCTACCGACTTGTGCTGCGGGCACCTTTCTGTCTTGGGACGGAACTGCTTTGACCTGTCAGGGAACTGTCGGAGCGGGTGGAGGTACGGTCACAAGTGTGACCTCGGCCGATTCTTATATCACAGTGACAAGCAGCACATTAGCGCCCGTGCTGCAGCTGAATGTGGGGACCACA